>CAYPED010000013.1:0-10451 GCA_964409745.1 uncultured Staphylococcaceae bacterium
TTCAATTAAACTGGAGGTAATGTAGTACGGAAGGTTTCCAATAATGACGTCATAATTTGAGTAATCGGCCTTTAAAGCGTTGCCCAAAGTTGGATGAATGTTCGGATAATCTTGGAAATCGTTTTGAAGTTTCGTTACTAAACCTTCATCAATGTCTAATAAAGTCGCATCGGCTGAATAATCGGTAAGGAAAACAGACAAAGAACCCGCTCCGGAGCCGATTTCTAGCACTTTATCTGTGTCTTTTATATCGCAAAAACCAACGATACGTCCTGCATCTTTTTCGGAAATAAGGAAGTTTTGGCCAACTTCGTGCTTCGCCAATAGTTTATATTCCTTAACTTTGTCGAAATATTTGGTTTTATCCATTGATCAAGTCCTCCAATCTTTGCCTTGTGATGCCTAAAGCGTTCGCTCTTTTTAAAAATGTTTTGGCGTTTGTAATACCGATATTCAATTTGGAGCCGACTTCTTTTCTGAGTTTTGATGCTTCGTCGTCACCCATCAAACCAAGTTCCATCAAATCATTCATAGTGAGCGACGCAGTTGGGGCCGGTTTTTCAGGAACCAGGTGAGATAGAGCTTCCAAAATTGTGTCTTTGTCGCATTCCGCGACTCCAACTTTGTGTTTCTTAATCGATTTTTCTTTTGGCACAAATGCGTGCTTGGCAGTCGGCACCCTTTGGGCAATCGTATCTCTAATCTTTTTACCGGGGGAATCAGGATCAAGTAAAAGAATGATGTCTCTGGTTTTTGAAGCTTCTTCAATATAGCGAATTGTTTCTTCAGAAACGGCCGAACCATTGGTTGTAACGATGTCGGCATCAATAAAAGACGAAAGAAGAGCTTCGTCCATCTTTCCCTCAACCACGATTATCGCATCAATCTTTTTCATCTTTTCACACCAAACAATCTTTCAAAATTATTATTCAAGGCTTCGCTTAATTCTTCTGGAGTGGTTTCTCTTAATTTTACCATTTCATTAAAAATTTCTTTAATGTATGCTGGTTCGTTTTTCTTCCCTCTATAAGGAACCGGAGGAAGGTAAGGAGAATCGGTTTCAACAAGCAATCTATCGAGCGGGCATTCGATGACACAACGCTTAGGGGTTTTTGAATTCTTGTAGGTAATTGGACCATCAAACCCAAAATACGCCCCGAGTTTAGCGAATTCTTTCATCATTTCAGGCGATCCGGAGTAGCAATGCAAAACAAAGCCATTCTCAATCGGGTGTTCTTTAAGGATTTCATAAACATCTTCGGATGCATCTCTTGCGTGAATAGAAACGGGGAGTTTGAGTTTATTCGCTAATTCAATCTGATTTATGAACCAAATCTTTTGGTTTTCCTTTGTTTCCTCGTCACTTTTCCAATGATAGTCGAGACCAATCTCGCCGATAGCAACAACTTTGTCGTTTTTAGCAAGTTTCTCAATGGTTTTCAAAGCGTTTTTGTGTTCTTCCGCATAGTTCTCAGGATGAACTCCAACCGCAGCATAGACACCATCGTACCTTTTGGCGATTCTAACAGCTTTTTTTGAACTTCTCACATTCCATCCAACAACCAAAAAAGTATCAATACCTCGCTCTTTTGCGTTCGAGATCGCTTTTTTAACCTTAATGGATTTATCGTTTAGATGGCAATGGCTATCAAAGAGGTTTTTCATTTATTTACCTACGCAGAAACGAGAGAAAATCTCGTCGGTTAAATCGGTTGTGGCTTCTTCGCCGAGAAGTTCTCTGGCACAGTTGTAAGCCGACATCAAATTGGTGGAAACCAAGTCAATAGGCATGCCGTTCTTGCAGTCAATTGATGCTTCTTCCAGACAAGAATCGATTTGTCTCAATAAGCCAAGCTCACGCACATTGGATAAAGATGGGTTTTCATAAGTTTCCTTGGTCAATCCCAAACAGTCATATAAAGCCTTCTTCAGAGGCTCAATGTCGTTGCTTAAAGCGCAGATATACAACTTATCGTCTTCTTTATTGGTGATGTTGTCTGCTTTGTTGTAACAGATTATTAAATTTTTACCTTTAGCCAGCTCAGCAATCTCTCTTTCTTTCTCACCAAAACCTTTCTCGGCATCGACAATCAAAATCACAACATCCGCCTCTTCGATGGCTTTCTTAGAACGTTCAACACCGATGGACTCAACGACGTCGGTTTCTTCTCTAATACCAGCGGTGTCTAAGAATCTAACAAGAACGCCATTAAGATTCATATCGCCTTCAACGATATCTCTGGTTGTGCCTGGAATGTCGGTAACGATGGCCTTATTTTCTTTTAACAACGCGTTGAGGGTGGATGATTTGCCAACATTCGGTTGGCCAACCAACGCGACTTTAATGCCATAACGAATGATTTTGCCTTTTTCGCCGCCTTCGATAAGCGAGGCAATATTAGCTCTGATTTTCTTTATTTCTTCTAATATCGAGGCTTCGTTAGCCACTTCGATATCTTCGTATTCAGGGAAATCGATATTAACCTCAACCATAGCTAAAAGGCCGGCCAAAGACTCTTTTAACGGTTTAATGAGATTAGATGTTTTGCCTTTATAAGAGAGAAGCGACAAGTTTTTAGCTTCTTTGGTGGTGGAATTAATCAAATCATTGATAGATTCTGCCTCTACGAGGTCCATGCGGCCGTTATAGAAGCCGCGGGAGGAGAATTCGCCTCTTTCTGCGTATCTGGCCCCAAGACCGACATAGGCGGCGATAACCTCATTAGCAATCAGCATCGAGCCGTGGCAAGAGATTTCCACAACGTCTTCGCCCGTAAAAGAATTCGGATGCGGATAAGCAATTAAAACAACGTTATCAATCAATTCGCCGTTATAAGAAAGATCTCCCACAAAGGTGGTTCTCTTCTCAATCGAAGACACTTTCTTGGAGAATAATTTGTCTGTCATCTCGAAAGCTTCTTCGCCAGAGATTCTAATCATAGCCAATGCGCTCATGAACGGAGGTGTGGCCAAAGCGATGATCGTGTTGCTTTTCATAACACTAATTATAGCAAAAAGAAAAAGGGCTTATAGCCCTTATTCTACATAGAAGATGTTAACTGCTCTTTCGCTGCCTTCACCAGAGGATTCGGTCTTGATGTTCTTCCATCCGGTTAAGGTGTTGTGAACGATGCGTCTCTCGTCTGGAGTCATCGGATCCAATTGGACAGGATATTTGGTTTTGACGACTTCTTCAGCCGCACGTTTCGCCAAGTAGGCGATACGGGAATATCTGTCTTCTTTGTATCCACCGACATCAAGAAGGATTCTATAACGATGGCGGAACTTGTTGGAAACGGCCAATCTGGTTAATTCGTTCAAGGCCTGAAGGGTTCTTCCGGACTTGCCGATAAGGACTGGGTTTCTCTTGGAATCGATGTTGATGCGGATAACGCCGTCTTGAAGAGTGCCTTCGGCGGTGATTTCAACACCCATCGCTCCCAAAGTTTCGGTGAGATATTTCTCAGCATAGGCAATCGCGTCTTCTTCGGTGTAAACCTCAATCTTGGCTTTCTTGAAGAGGCCGGTCTTTTCTTCGACGACCTTATAAAGAAGCTTGTTGGTTGGAATTCCTAATTCCAAACACGCTTCATTAACGCATTCTTCTACGGTTTTATTGGAATATTCTTTCATGCTTGCTTCCTCTTAGCTTTTGGCTTGTGGTGCTTCATGATGGCTTGAATAACCAAAGTCTGGATGATGGAAATAACCGCACCGATGGCCCAATAGGCGCCCATAGCGGATGGGAGGGATAAACCTAAGACGGCGGTGAAGATGAACATAATCCAAGCAATCATCTTGCCTTGGCTCTTCTGCTTATCGCCCGCTGGGTTGGCGGTTAGTTTTTCAACCTTGCTGGTCTTCTTTTTATTCATCCATTGCGGCAACTTCATGGAAACGAATTGGAATCCAATCATAACCAAGTAAAGGACAATGGCGGTCCACCAGCCATTTCCGTTGGTGGCGATATTTCCCTTTGGTTTGGTGATGACGCTCAAGATGGTGTCGCTTAGGCGGAGCCCTAAGAAGGAACCGGTGCTTAAAGCGGCAGAACCACGGAATGCACCCCAGACGCCCATGAATAACGGGAGCTGGATAATCAAAGTGATTATCGAAGAGAATGGGCTAACGTGGTTCTTCTTATAAAGAGCTTGGGTTTCCTGAGCCAAGCGCTGTTTCTGGGCTTGGTTCTCGTTGCTGTTTGGATACTTCTGTTGAATACGAGCAACCTCTCCTTGGAGAGCCTGCATCTTTTGCTGGTCGATGGTGCCCTTCATCGTGACGAGCATCAAGAAGATACGAACGATGAAAGTAACGATAACCAAGGATAAGATCTGACCGACACCCGATAAGGATGGGTCAATCGCATTGGCAAAGTAGTCGGTCATATAAGCGACCGGATAGGAGATAAGACCGGCGAAGAAGCCTTGTTTCCAGGCATATTTCCAAGTCTTATGCTCAATTTCAACTTCCCAATCCTTGTTGTCGCCGTAAGCGCCATATTCATGGCCGTTGACGGTGGAGATACAAGAGGTATTGGAAGTGATTTGCTTATTAACGGCGGTTTCGTAGGCGGTTAAGAATTCTTCGGTTGGCGAACCAGTAATTCCCAACTCTGGGTCGGATGAGAATTTGCACTCGGCAACCCATTTTTCAAGATTGGCATATAATGCCAATTCACCATCTTCGTTGGTTCCCAAGAATTTGAGATAGCCATATTTACGAAGGATGGAATCCTTGTTGACGTTGCTGCCTTCGCCACCATTGGAATCAGCCACATCGTATGGGTTGATCATGGCTGCGGTGACAGAAGATGTCGAAACGCCGGCAGCGGCAATGGCCGCGTCTAAAACTTTCTGGTCTAAAGTAACCCAGAATTTCTGAGATGGAACGGTATATTTGTTCGTGGTCGCAGAAGAGATGATGGAGTTGAGATTGGTCGCTTTTTGGGCAGCGAAATTTCCTGAAGTGTCTACAGGCACATACGCATAAAGATTGTCGTTGTCTTCATAGACTTGCCAAGAAAGACCCGCACCTTTGTATTCGGTTGGGACGGCGTCCTTATCGCAGTAGATGGTAACGCCTTGCTCATATGGATAGGCGATGTGTGCCTTATCGGTAACGGAGCAGAAGTTGGCATTACAGCCGCTTAAAAGGAGTGCTCCAGTTAGGAGCGCCATAGAACCGAGAAGTGTCTTTTTCTTGCTCTGTTTCAATGTTTTAATCTCCGATTTTGGTGATAGCTTGAATCAAATCCTCACGAATCGCTGAGCGATTTTCCGGTTTGTATCCTGGCTTCACGATAATTATTAGATCAAACGGATAATCCGTTTGGAATAATTCGTCGCAGAGCGCACGCACCTGTCGTTTGATGCGAACGCGTTCGACCGCGCCGCCGTTCTTTTTGCCCACGCTGATCCCGATACGCACACGATGCTCGGTTTTGGCTACCCAATAAACGGAAGCAAACTGGCCTTTGAAGCAATTGTGCTGGTGGATTATATCCGAGAATTCTTCGTGGCTATGAACGCGGTTTTGCTTTTTCATTAGAAAAAATTAGTCAGCGATTTTGGCTCTTCCTTTGGCGCGACGGGCGGCAAGGACCTTGCGGCCGTTGTGGCTCTTCATACGAGCGCGGAAACCGGCTTTGTGGGCGTGTTTAACCTTTGATGGCTGGTAAGTCTTTTTCATAATATATTTCCTCCGAGGTGAACTAACTAGGCTTTGGAATTATATATACATTCGCAGGCATACGCAAACACAAAAGCGCGATGTAAGTAAGTGTGTATGCGTGCTTATCGGCGCCAACACGAGCGAAAAAACTTACATTTTCTGACTGGTTTATAAACAAAGTTATCCACATTGCCAAAAGATGGCATCGAATGTTTTCGGTAGTGTGTTTAAGTGTGGTTTGTTTGATGTTGAAAATGTGGATAAGTCATAAAAATATGATGTTTTCTAGGGTTTTTAATGTATTTCTTTGTGGAAAATTGTGAGAAAACCGTCTTTTTCAACAAAATTGTAAAGATTGGTTTTATTGAAAAGTTGTCAACATAAAAATTTTTAAAAGGTGTTGAAAACTTATTGAAGTATATGCGTATGCGTGTTAAGATTTGGCACGTTATGGAACAGAATATCTCGAAAATGGTGGCGGTTTGGGACGACGCCCTTAAAACAATCAAGTCTCAGATAAACGATCGACAGGCTTTCGAAACATTTTTCGGTGGTACCTACATTGACAAATTCGATGGCAATGAATTGGTTGTTGTCGCAAGCACCGAATTAGCTTGCACCATCCTCGATCAAAGCTATATGAAGATTATCAGAAAGGCGTTGGCCGGAAAAATCTCCGATGATGTCAAAATCACCTTCATCACAAAGACTGGCGAGCCAAAAGAAGTTAAGGCCGATCAGCCTCAATCTCGCGCCTTCTTCGTTGATTGCAAAGTCAATAGGAAATACACCTTTGATAATTTTATTATCGGTCCTTCGAACCGTGAGGCTTATCAAGCCGCTTTATTCGTTTCTTCCAATCCAGGAAGCGTTTATAACCCATTATTGATTTACGGCGGCTCTGGTTTGGGGAAAACCCATTTGCTCCACGCTATCGGTAACTCAATCCACGAGAAAAATCCCGGCGCCAACGTCCTTTACGTGACCACCCAAGACTTCTTCGATGAGTATGTTCGTTATGTCAGAGGTGAGCAAGAAGGTGAATCGTTGAAGGCGTTCTTCAAGCGTTCCGTTGACGTTTTATTGGTTGATGATATTCAGTTCTTGGTCGGCAAGAGAGGCACCGAAGAAATGTTCTTCTCGGTCTTCCAAGCCTTATATGTTGCGGGCAAGCAAATTGTTATTACCTGCGATCAATTGCCTTCAAAATTGCAGGGTTTGGACGAACGTCTCAGAACCCGCTTCGAACAAGGCCTCCCAGTATCCGTTGGAAAGCCGACGAAAGAAACCTGCGAAGCTATCGTCAAAAACAAAATCATCGATGCCGGCTTGGAAATTTCTAATTTAGACCCAGAGGCTCTCGCTTATTTCAGTTCCCGTTTCAACTCCAATGTTCGTGAATTGGAGGGGGCTGTAAACCGCCTGGTTTTCTATGTAAGAAACATCGAAAATAAGGATTACATTGATTTAAAAACCGCCATTGATTCAGTCAGATCGCTGGTTGATGGCAAGGCGGATGAAGATGCACTTTCTATTCAGAAAGTGATTGACATCGTTTCGGAATATTACCATTTACCAAGCGAGCAATTGATTTCCAAATCAAGAACCGCCCAAATTGCCTTAGCTAGACACGTCGCCATGTATTTATGCAGGGTTTTGCTCAACTCTCCGTACAAGAAAATCGGGGATGCGTTCGGCGGCAGAGACCATGCGACGGTTATAAACGGCATCAAGAATGTTGAAACAATGTTGAAAGAAGATCCATCCTTAAGTGGCATCATCGACACTCTGTCTGCCAAAATCCAACCAGAAAAATAAGTTAACCTATCATTAGATAGGTCTATATGCTAGAATACCGGTTGTAGAGAAAGCCAAGGATGAAGTTATCCACTTATCCACAGCCCCTTATTATCATTAATTCTTTATTTAAAAAGAGAAAAGAAAGAAGGAGTAATAAATGCGTTTCACGATTGACAAGGAATCCTTTAATAAAGCCATCGGCATTGTTGGTCATGCTATCGGTGGCAAGAATGCCAACCCGGTACTTTTGTGCTTCAAACTAGAAATCACCAATGGCGGACTTATCGTTGTTGGCTATAACCAAGAGATTGCCATCCGTACATTGGTTCCATTTGAAGTTGACGGTAGAACATTGGTCCGCGATTATTCCTTGGGCGGCACTTTAATTCAGGCCAAATTGTTGAATGACGTTGTCCGTCGTATGGAGGGAAACGAAATTACCATCGAAGTAATCGACGATTCCATCGCCAAAATCAATGATGGCAAATCCAGTTTCAAACTCCATTGCATTTCTGTCGATGAATATCCTGATGTCGATTTCACCGCCTCTTCTTCCTCCTTCGAATTGCCAGCCAGCACCTTATTGGAACTCGTTGAAGAAACCGCCTTTGCGGCCTTAACCAAGGATGGCAGACCGGTTTTGGCCACCGTTAATCTCAAACAAGAGAACGGGCAAATCGTTTCTATGGCTACCGACGGCGCTCGTTTATCTAGGAAATCGGTCGAAGTTGATGGCATGTCCAAATTCACCGCCAACATCCCGGCCAAGATTTTCTCCGATATCGTCAGACTCCCTGAGCCACGCGATGTCGTTCAGGTTTCCTTGAACCCGGATTCCGCTATCTTTGAGTTTGGTAACACCATCGTTTCTTCGAGACTCATTCCTGGTGCCTACCCGGTTACCGGCTCCATCATCCCGCATACTTTTGCTCACGTCCTTGAAGTGAATGCCAAGGAAATCGTTTCCGCTATCGATCGTTTGGCCGTTTTGTCTCAAGGCGTTACCCCGATCGTCAAGCTCAAGATGTCTAATGATGGCGTAGAAGTGTCTAGCAAGGGCGACCTGACCGGTTCCGGCGTTGAACGAATCAATACCTATCAATACTCGGGCGACGGCTTAGAAATCGCTTTTAACAGCACCTATGTTTGCGAGGCTATCAGAGCCCTTGGCTCCGAGGATGTCGACTTCCATTTCGTCGGCGAGATGAAGCCATTCGTCATCAAAAACCCTAACGATGACTCGATTGTTGAGCTCGTTACCCCAATCAGAACCCGCTAAACCATTAAAAAACCGTAAAAAAGGAGTGCTTAAGGCATTCCTTTTTTTACTACTTAGTAGTAAACTATATTCAGGGCGTTTTAGGCCCGTTTTACGCTATGGAAAGAAAAATACCCATCTCAACCGAATTCATAACCTTAGGCCAGCTTCTAAAGCTGTCTGACGTTATTTCTTATGGTGGCGAGGCTAAGTGGTTCTTGGCCAACAACCAAGTTCTCGTAAATGGCGAAAACGATAACCGAAGGGGGAGGAAGCTTAGACCTGGCGATAAGGTCGAGTTACCTAAGCAAGGCATAACGCTCACCGTGGTATGATCCTCACCGAACTGACTCTCAGGAATTGGCGGAACCACGAAAAGATCACCATCAACCCATCTCCTGGATTGAATGTGATTGCCGGGGACAACGGAACCGGGAAGACGAACTTGGCGGAAGCAATCTATTACCTTTCGTTGGGACGCACCTGGCGAGGCCTCTCGGGCGGAGAACTGATCCGAAAGGGTGAGAAGGAAGCCACGCTTCTCGCGTCGCTCAAAGAAGGCGAGAACGTAAGGAAAATCGAAATCGACCTCAAAGAGCGTCAAAGGACGATTCTCCTTAACGGCAAAGCCATCCGCAGGCTCAGCGATCTCTCGAAAATCGCCAACGTCATCGCTTTCTCGCCGCAGAACACCTCAATCTTCTCTGGCCCACCAGCTGACAGAAGATCGTTCTTGGACCTAGCGATAGCCAAAGAGGACCCCGCCCACCTATCTGACCTCAACACCTTCCTTAAGTTATTAAGCGAAAGGAACACCGTTCTAAAAGACGAGTTGAGGGACGAAGCATACTTATCGGTGCTCACCGATCAACTGATCGCCATTGAGTTACCGATAATCAAGCGCCGAGTTGCTTACCTTAAGCGGCTCGAACCGACTTTGAAGAAAGTGGCAACCGCCATCTTCGGCAAAGAAAGACCGATAGCCATCTCCTACGAACCGTTCGTTGGAATCGATGGTTACCAAGAGAAGGCGAAAGCCCTCTACCAAAGTTCCTTGGACTTGGATAAAGTCCGCGGAACGACAACTTACGGAATCCACAAAGAGGATTTCACCGTGATGCTCGATGATAAAGAAGTCGGGACTTACGGAAGCCAAGGGGAAAACAGAATCTTGTCCCTGGCCATGCATCTTGCCCCATACTTCCTCATAGAGGAAGAAGGCAAGAAACCAATCGTGGTGTTGGATGACGTCTATAGCGAATTAGACGAGAATCACGCCAACAACCTCACCGCTTTGTTAGAAACGATGGGGCAGGTGTTTATCACCGCCACCAATTCAAATGTTACAAACGCCTCGGTCATCGAGGTTACGAAACTACCATAGGGAGGAAATAATATGGCAGACGTCAAAAACGAAGAACTGCTTCAAGCTGCGGCTGAGAGCGGTGTCTCCAAATTGTCATTGGAAGAAGAAGACAAATTCCAATACGAAAACCTTAAACTCGGCGGCGATCAGAAGATTGAGAAAGCTGATGCCGAATACACCGCCGAAAACATCCAGGTCCTCGAAGGCCTTGAGGCTGTCAGAAAGCGTCCTGGCATGTACATCGGCACGACCGCTGGCCCAGGCTTGCATCACCTTGTTTGGGAAATCGTTGATAACTCTATCGACGAAGCTTTGGCTGGCTACTGCACCCACATCGAAGTCTTTATCAACCCG
>CAYPED010000014.1:0-10313 GCA_964409745.1 uncultured Staphylococcaceae bacterium
TTACAATGGCAGACCAGTCACGGTCAAGGATTTGAAAATCACCCACGCTGTTATGCGTTTGATGAAAGAGGCTCTGAAGCCGAACCTTGTCCAGACCTTTGAACATCAGCCTGCCATCGTTCATGGCGGACCATTCGCCAACATCGCCCATGGCTGCAACTCTTTGATTGCTACTCATATGGGTTTGAAACTTGCTCCAATTGTTATTACGGAGGCGGGATTCGCCGCCGATTTAGGCGCTGAGAAGTTCTTGGATATCGCTGCCAGAGAAGGCGAATTGCATCCTGACCTCACGGTTATGGTAGCAACCATCCGCGCCCTTAAGATGCACGGTGGAATGAAGTTTGAAGACCTAAAGGAAGAAAATCTCGATGCCTTGAGAGCAGGCTTGGCTAATCTTCAGGTTCACCTCGAAAACATCAAGAAATATGGCGTTCCAGTTATCGTTGCCGTCAACCACTTTGAGTCCGATACCGAACAGGAAGTCAAATTAGTTATCGATTGGTGCAAAAACAATTATTACGAAGTGGCTTTCTTGGATGGCTTCATGAAAGGTGGCAAAGGTTCCATCGAACTAGCTCAAAAAGTTAAGTTCATGTTAGATAATTGTCCTAGCGATTATCATCCGATTTACGACCTTAAATGGCCACTTAGAAAGAAAATTGAAACCATTTGCAAAGAAATTTACAGAGCTGGAGAAGTCGTTTACGAAGAAAAGGCTTTGGAGCAGTTAAGAGAATACGAAAAGATGGGCTATGGCAATGCCTACATTTGTATGGCTAAGACCCCTGATTCCTTGACTGATAATCCAAAAATTAAAGGCGCTCCAATCGGGCATACGATCACCATCAGAGAGTGTAATCTTTCCGCTGGAGCTAACTTCATCGTTGTCCTGACTGGCAAAGTTGTAACGATGCCTGGCCTTCCGAAACTTCCGAACGCGGTTAAGATGGAGGATGAAAGATGGTAAGTTTCAACCTCTACGAT
Source organism: uncultured Staphylococcaceae bacterium (assembly GCA_964409745.1). GTDB lineage: Bacteria > Bacillota_I > Bacilli_A > RFN20 > CAG-826 > UBA4951. The sequence continues at coordinate 988 of CAYPED010000014.1, forward strand.
GTGGTTGAAATGAAGAAACCGCATCCTTGCAAAGCCAGAAACAAGTTGTTTCAGATTATGAGAGTCGGAGCTGACATCAAAATCAAATGCCTCAGCTGTGGTAATGTGATAATGATGGATAGAGAGAAATTCGAGAACTCTATGCGAAAAGTCATCTCTAGCCACGAAGGCCCAATCGAATCTGATAAGTAAAAATGATCCTCTGCCTGCTATAAGTTGGTGGAGGATCTTTTATTTTTAAGTTAAAGAACGTAAGCAAATACTTCGGGACTAAAGAAAACGGATTATACGCCATCAAGGATGTAAATTTATGCTTTCCAAGCAAAGGCTTAGTCGGCCTAGTTGGCAAATCAGGGTCAGGCAAATCCACACTTTTAAATTTGCTTTCAGGGAATGGAAAACCAACAACTGGAAAAGTGCTTTTCGGTGGTAAAAATCTTGCGAATATCAAGAAAAATGAGCTAGAAACTATTCGGAATCAACATTTTGGCTTTGTTTATCAATACTTCAATTTGATTGACTCCCTATCGGTTATCGAAAACATTTCAATGCCTTTGCTTATTGCAGGAAGAACTAAAAAAGAAGCCTTTAGAGAAGCTGACAATCTTTTAACAAAATTCAAATTGAATGGGTTAAAGGACAGAAATATAAAAGGTCTTTCCGGTGGCGAAAAGCAAAGAGTTTCATTGCTTAGGGCTATCATTAATAAACCAGATGTTATATTCGCCGATGAACCGACTGGGGCTTTGGATGAGATTCACGGAATTGAGGTAATGGAAACCCTGAAGGAACTTTCCAAAGAGAAACTGGTAATTCTTGTTTCCCACAACGAAAAACTTGTAACTGCATTCGCCGACTTTCACGTTCGACTTGAAGATGGACATGTCATAGCGTCAGATTTAGTTCCAAGCGAAGAGCAGGTCGGCGTAAAAGCTTCGCCCAAAAGGTCGAAAGGCAGATGGATTAGTCTGATTTTCCCCAAGCATCTTAAAAATAATAGAAAGAAAAATATATTTACGATTATCTCTTCAATGGTGGGGTTTTTGACAATCAACATTTCAGTCGGATTCTTTAATGGGTCAAAAGATGTTGCTCAATATGAAACAAAGAAGCTTTTAACTCGCTATGTCGCAGGAATCAGTAAGGTAGAAAAAGTTGAAATAAAAGACTCTCCATTATCTTTAAATAAGTTGTCCAGACCAACAACATCAGAAGTTAAGAATATCGTCAGCGAAAACATAGAAATAAATTATGATTTATCTTACTTTTTTCCATCGAAAAACACGATTTCAGTAGATAAACAAACAGCCGAAGTAAATCTAATACCATTGTTACTTAAAAAATGCAGTGTGTATCGTAATCTTTTATATCGAACAAGTCGTGAAAACGAATCAGATCCAATTTGTTATGTTAATGACGAATTCTTGTCGGTGTTTCGATGCACGCTAAACCAGGCAATACACGTTTCTTATGACATGACGGTTCTTATAGATAATATAAAAGAAAATGTGTCAATTGAAGAGGATTTTATTATTAGTGGTTTTGTTTCTGAATTTTCCTTCTTAAACGAGCCGAGAATTTATTACGACTATCAAGATGTTTATGAACATCTCTCCGCTTATGAAATTTACTCCGGTGGATCACTGCTGAAATTAATCGAAGAAGCAGAGTCGTGCGATGCAGCCTCAAACTTCCAATTGAAAATGTTTGCTTTGAACGAAGCCGGAGCAGAAGAAATTGAAAAGTTAAACGAAAGGGCAAATTGGTCAATCAGTTCAAATTATTTGACTGTTAAACAATCGTTCGCCGGATTGCAAAACGCATTAGATGCTTCCCTAATTCCTTTTATTGTTCTCGAACTTTTGATGATTGTTTTTATCTGCGGCTTCGTTTCCTTTTCAGCTTTTCTTGATCAAAAGAAGGAAGCGGCAATTCTCAATTCATTAGGTTCTCCAAAATCTTCTTTAAGAAAACTTTATATTTACGAATCAGTTTCGCTTTCGCTTATTGGAACTTCATTAGCTTTGGCTTTGTCTTTACCAGCTCAATTATTGCTAAATGCTTATTTGTCTAAGCGTCTAGGGTTATTAAATCTTATTAACATTCCGTACGGATTTATTTTTATTATTTTAGTTATTTTGGTTTCACTTATTTTAAGTACGATTGGGACACTAATACCAATGCGTGCTCTTTATAAATATCCTTTAAGCGAGGCGCTGAGAGAAGAATGAGCCTCATTTTGAAACAAATAAGCAAGAAGTATGGCTGTGTATCTATATTTTCTAATCTAAATTTTACCTTCAATAAGACAGGATTTTATGCGATTGTCGGAAGCTCTGGCTGTGGTAAATCGACTTTGTTGGATATGATAGCTGGAATTGATACCAATTTTTCAGGGAAGATTATTTTTAACAAAACAAATATCAAAAATAAAGACGAAAAATGGCTATCGCGTCATCGTTTGAAATATATTGGGTATCTAAGGCAAAACTATGATCTTCTTGAATTAGAAAATGTTGTGAAAAATTTATCCATCTCAACTGATGCAATATCAAAAGAAACAAATAGGATTCGTAAACAACGCTTCAAAGCCATTCTCAAACAAGTTGAAATAGATGATAAATTTAATGAAACAGTAAATAAATTAAGCGGTGGTCAAAAACAACGTGTTGCATACGCTAGATCGGTGGCGAATTCGCCTTTGGTGTTGCTTTGCGATGAACCGACTGGCGCCTTGGACTCTAAGAGTGCATCCTGCATTTACGAGAAGCTAACTTCTATATCCAGAAATATTCTCGTAATTATGGTTACGCACGATGAAGATGCAGCCTTTAAATATGCGGACTGCGTTCTAAGGCTTAATGATGGTTCTCTCACTGTAGAAAAGGACTCGTTTCAACAAATACAAAACATAGGTTCTTTTAAAGTTAAAAAGATATCGAAAACTAAGCGGATTAAGACTATTTTTTGGCTGAAACACGCCTTTAATCTTTGCAAGGAACGCAAGAAAAGGAGCTTTTTATCGATCTCTGTATTGATGTTTTCTTTTGTTTCTTTGGGTCTTGCAACCTATTTGAGCAGAGGCATATCTGACGAGATTGATAGATCCTTTGCCTCTATTGTTGGAGATGGGTCTTTCGTGATGGAAAGAAAGGGAGCTACCGGCGAAACTTTGGGTCGAATCATCACGGCTCCCGAGAATGAATTAATTAATATCGTCGAAAATAACGCAGAAATTAAGGATTATGGCACATTTTATCTAGCTAATTTCGATACGTATTTCAAAGATTTGGATACGGTTTACGTGAATAATGGGGTTAACAAAATAACATTAAAAGGTTTGTCCATTAGATCCATAAATGAGTATCTCTGGTTAGATGAAGAAAACGGCCTTGAATACTATCCTAGCAAGCCAAATATTTTAGAAAATGACCAAATAGTCTTAGGCTTGCCATATGCAGATATGTTCCAGCTTTGTTTCCAACTTCACATCTTAAGAGATTACGACCATCTTGGCGATTATATTGCCCAGAACGGGCTAAGCATTGTTTTCGCTGTTTCAAACGAAGATTGGAAATATGACGATGAGCAAATCGTGGAAGTTAAGGCCGTGGTTCCGTCTTCGGTAGCGACGATATATTCATATAACCATCGTTGGTCAGAACATATGTATGAAGAAAGGATGTGCTTTCCAACCAGCGATAGTGAGGATCATTCCTTGCCGTGGATTATGCAAAAAACATTCTATGTCAAGCCGACTAATTCGGGATCGGCCATGATGAAACAATTACGGCAAGATTCATATTATGAGCGTTTTATTTTTGAGCCAGATTCGTATCAATACGACCAAAGCCATTGCAAGATTGGTCATCTTTGTTCAACTCGCCGTTACTATGTTTTTATGGCGGACAAATCATCGCTTTCTATTGACGATATTAATTCAATAAAAGCACAAACGGAAATTGATTCTTTTATTGTTGGCACTTCGTATTCGTACACTTCCCATCCAAGCAATATGATGGTAGGTTTTTCTTTCCCATTTTATGCGGCGAATACCAAAGAGTTGGCGGATTTGATGCTTGATCAAGCCACCAGTTTGGGAAACCAAGACGGGGTCTCGGAAAATCTCCCTGACGCGGTGGTCAAAGGTAGTTATCTTTTGCCTGCCTCCACGGCGTTAACCCTATCGAATGACTTCTCAAATCTAAGCTCGGGTCGGCCTCCCAATCAAACATCTGAAATTGTAATTTCTTCTTCCTTGGCCAAGCGGTGGAATAACCCAAACACGATTCATTTGGTGGGCTTGGTGAATCAGGAACAAATCGGAACTCAGGTCATTAATGAATATCGGACTGTCGAGGTTAAGGTGGTAGGCATCGTTGAAGATACCTGGGATAAGCTTTATGTTGATAGCTTTTGGCCGATAGATTTCTTCCGGGATGAATTGGGAATGTCCTCTTTCTTATTGGAACCCACCAAATGCATTTTCGAATATGGTGATGAGGATATAACGCAGACGTTGAGTGAATTAAAAACAAAATTCAGCACATACGATTTCACTGATCCGAGTGAAAACATATCGGAATCTACCGAGCAAGTTTTCGATTATCTCAAGGTGTCTCTATCTATCGCATCCATCTCTTGTTTCATCTTGGCGTTCATCCTTTTATTCGTAACCGTTATTCTGACGATTCTTGAGAATAAAAAAGAAGGTCAAATACTTTTCTATCTAGGGCTGGATAGAAGGGAAATTGAACGAAGTTTGAACGCCATAAACACATTGATAACTTTTCCGAGCTCGATAGTAGGAATCTTCTTTATTTCGATAATGGAGATTTTCCTGCACAAGCAGATAGGCCAAAACTTCGGAGTGGAAACAAAGTTCAAGTTCTCGTTTGAGCCTGTGTATACTGTAGTGATATCGGCGATTTTGGCCTTCATTTTGATTAGAATTTATATCCACGTCTACGTTAAAAATCGCGATTTTAGAAAAGAAATGAAAACTAAATAACCACTTTGATAAAACGCTGATATAATACCCTTCGGTTTTGAGTTTACGGCTCGACTAGAAAGTGAAGGTTTTCTTAATGAAGGGAACTGTCAAAATGTTCAACAAGGAAAAAGGCTACGGATTCATCCGTGGTGAGGACAAAAACGACTACTTTTTCCACTACAGCTCATTAATCATGGAAGGATTTAAGACCACCGAACAAGGCGAAAACGTCGAATTCGAAGTTGTCCAGTCCGATCGTGGATTAAGAGCTCAGAACATCAAGAAAGTCGACTAATTAGTCGTAAATTCTTGCCCACCTAAGCCGGTGGGTTTTTTATTTCTTTTGTCAAAATAACTACTTGAAACAATGTAAGTTTCAAGATTCGTTGTTGTGCTTTCTTCCTAGAGATATATAATCTCTACGATACTTTTGGGTTTTATTTATGTCTCTTAAAGCAGGAATTGTCGGATTACCAAATGTCGGTAAATCAACCTTATTCAACGCCATCACGAATTCTCACGTCTTGGCGGAAAATTATCCATTCGCCACTATCAATCCAAACACTGGCGTGGTTATCGTGCCTGATGAAAGGCTCGATTTCCTCACTGAGAAATTTCATCCGTTAAAGAAAATCAACGCCACCTTCGAATTCTACGATATCGCTGGTTTGGTTCGCGGTGCTTCCAAGGGAGAAGGATTGGGCAACCAATTCTTGGCCGCCATCAGAGAATGCGATGCTATTGTTGAAGTCGTGCGTTGCTTTGATAACGAAGCCGTTCTCCGCTATAACGAAGAACCAGTCGATCCAGCTAATGATATCTCAACCATCAATCTCGAATTAGCGATGTCAGACCTTGATTCAGTCGAAGGCCGCATTGCCCGTCAAGCCACCAAAGCCAGAGTCGGACGCGACAAAGTCGCTGCCTATGAGCTTCCTATCCTCGAAGCCATCAAAGGCGTTCTCGATCAAGGACTTCCAGCCCGTTTGGTCAAAGGCTTAAGCGATGAACAAATGGAATACGCTAAGAAGAATTTCTTCTTATTGACCTTAAAACCAATTCTTTACGTTGCCAATGTCAATGAGGATGCTTATGCGGACTTAGACAATTGCAAATACTATCAGACCGTCAAAGAGATTGCCGCTCAAGAAAATGCTCAATGCATCCCTGTCAGTTGCCAAATCGAATACGAAATTTCTCAACTTAGCCCAGAGGAAAAGAAAGAATTCTTGGAAACTTTGGGCGAGAAAGAATCCGGTTTGGATAGATTGGTCAAGGCTTCCTATAAGCTCTTGAATCTCTCGACTTTCTTCACCAGCGGCGCTGATGAATGCCGCGCCTGGACTTTCTCCAATGGCATGTTGGCCCCACAATGCGCTGGTATCATCCACTCCGACTTCGAAAAAGGCTTCATCAAAGCGGAAGTTTATTCTTTCGATGACTTCAAGACCTATGGCAGCGAAGCTGAGGTCAAAGCCAACGGCAAACTCCGTATGGAAGGAAAGGATTACCTTATGAAAGACGGCGATGTCGTCTTCTTCAGGTTCAATGTATGAGAATCGGCTTAGGCGAAGATGTCCATCGTTTGGTCAAAGGCCGTAAGCTGATGCTGGCTGGAATCGAAATCCCAAGCGAAGTGGGTGAAGAAGCCCATTCCGATGGGGATGTTCTACTTCATGCAGTCGCGGACGCAATATATGGCGCCATCGCGGAAAAAGACATCGGTTGGCATTTCCCGGACAACGATCCTAAAACCGAAGGCATTGATAGTCGTCTTATCGTAAAGGACGCCCTATCCTTAGCCAAAAAGAAAGGATACGCAGTATCCTCATTGGACTCCAATATCTTCTTGGAGAACATCAAACTCAAACCCTATATCGATGAGATGAGGAAATCATTGGCCTCCATATTGGAAACCGAGATTGAGAACATCTCCATCAAAGCTCGCACCAACGAAGGTCTTGGCCCGGTGGGCCTCGGCCAGGCGGTCAGAGCGACCGTTATCACGCTACTTAAGGAGGAAAACGATGACTAACGAAGAAACACTGCAATTAGCCTTAGTCAACGCCGCCAAAAAGCTTGGCGTGGATTTAGATTCATCTACCATCGTCATCGAACGCAGCAAAGATCCCGCTCATGGCGACTATGCCACCAATCTTGCCATGCGTAATGCTAGATTGTTCGGCAAAGCCCCACGTGATGTGGCAGCCTTAATCTTGGAAAATTTTTCTTCAGACCAAGTCGAGAAAACCGAGATTGCCGGCCCTGGATTCATCAATTTCTTTATGAAAAAAGAATCCTTAGGCAAGATTGTCGAAACCATCATCAACGAAGGTGACAAATATGGCTACCTCCCAAAGAAAAACATCAAGGTTGATGTCGAATTCGTTTCGGCTAACCCTACTGGAGACCTTCATTTAGGACACACCAGAGGCGCCGCCTTGGGTGATGCCATCTGCAATCTTTATGAAGCCGCCGGCTATGATGTTACTCGTGAATACTATCTCAATGACTGTGGCAACCAAGTTGAGCATTTAGGCCACTCCCTGTCTCTCCGTTACCACGAACTCTTCGGTGAGAAAATCGAACTCGGTAACGACGATTACCACGGCCGCGATTTGATTGATATCGCTAAGAAAATCAAAGACGACTTCGGCGACAAATATCTTGCCGATAATAAAGAATCCCATGACTTCTTCATCCGTTACGGAATCGACACCGAATTCGGCAAGATCCAAAAGGATTTAGCCGACTTCCGCGTTAAATTCGACGTCATTTTCAAAGAATCCCAAATCAGGGAAGGCACCCTTATCCAAGATACGATTGGGAAACTTAGGGACAAAGGATATGTCTACGAATCCGAAGGCGCCACCTTCTTAGCCACTTCTAAATTCTTCGATGATAAGGATCGTCCAATCATCAAAGCCGACGGCTGTTACACCTACTTCATGCCAGATATCTGTTACCACTACAACAAGATGGAAAGAGGCTATGACATTTGCGTCGATATGTTAGGAGCTGACCACTTCGGTTATATCAACCGTATGCGTTCCGCTCTTGAAATCGGTGGATACGATTCCAATAGATTGAACATGGAAATCTATCAAATCGTCAAAGTCTTCAAAGACGGCGAAGAAGTGAAGATGTCCAAACGTACTGGCAAAGCCATCACCCATAGGGAATTAGTCTCTGAAATCGGGGTTGATGCGGTTAGGTATTTCTTCATCGACAAAGCCCCTGGAAGCCACTTGGATTTCAACTACGATTTGGCCGTTTCCAAGAGCAAAGATAACCCGGTTTATTACACCCAGTACGCCCACGCAAGATGTGCCTCCTTGCTCAATCTCGGAAGCGATATCGAATTGGATATGAGCTTAAATGGAGTCGGAAACGAAAAGGAAACCGCTATTTTGAAACATTTGGCGGCATATCCGAGCATGATTGACCAGGCCGCCAAGATTAGGGCCCCTTACAAAGTAACGGCCTATATCGAAGAATTAGCCGCCCTCATTCATGAATATTACGCTGCCAATAAGATTATCGACCGCAATGATCTTAAGCTAAGCGGAGCACGCCTCGCTCTAGTAAAAGCGTGCGAAATTGTGTTAAGGAATGCGTTGACCTTAATCGGCGTCAGCGCTCCAGATAAAATGTAAAGGAAGGATCTTCTCTATGAGAAAAGACAAATGCATGTTAGACGAAGCCTATGACATCGTCACCGAAAACGGACAAGCCATCAGCTTCCGTGAATTAGTGGACAAAGTCGCCGCTAATCTCGAAATGACCAACGAAGAAAAGCTTGCTAGATTAGGCGCTTTCTATACCGACTTGTCCTTAGATGGACGTTTCGTTGCCTTAACCGATAACACCTGGGACCTCCGTCTCCGTCATACTTATGACAAAGTCCACATCAACGTCAACGAAGTCTATTCCGACGAAGGTGAGGAAGATATCGACGCCGAGGAATTTGAAGGCGAAGAGGAAGAAAAGGCCGAATATGACGGCGAAGAAGTCACCTCCAAGAAGGTTGACCTCGAAGGCACCGGCATCAAGGAAGAGGACCTCTAATGTACGAAAAAGAACTCCAAGCGATGATCAAAGCCGCCCAGTTAAGCGGTGATATCATCATGGAAGTCTATCGCAAAGGGTTCGAAGTCGAAATCAAGGACGACGATTCCCCGGTTACTGAAGCCGATAAGAGAGCCGACGCTTTCATCATCGAATCTCTAGCCAAGGAATTCCCTGATTATGGTTTCCTGACCGAAGAAACCCCAGACAGCGAAGAACGCTTATCCAAAGAGTTCGTTTGGATCATCGATCCACTGGACGGAAC
>CAYPED010000015.1:0-10054 GCA_964409745.1 uncultured Staphylococcaceae bacterium
CGTACTTTTCTTTGGAGAAGACACGCATGAAGATGGCAAGGATAATCGCTAAAGCGATACCGCCTATATAGATGGTGAAGACGAAGACATCGCCATAACCATATCCGCAAGCGTTGGCAACGCCAGCCAATAAGGCCCAGATAGGGGCTTTCGCACCGCAAGAGAAGCAGGTCATCAAACGGATGGTTCTGTTCTTTTCGACGTCGTTTTCAATCGTACGGGTGGCCATGATGCCCGGAACCGAGCAGCCAAAGCCGGTAAGCATTGGGATGAAGGCCTTGCCGGAAAGACCAAACTTTCTGAAGGCTCTATCCAAGATGAAGGCGATACGGGCCATGTAGCCAGTATCTTCCATGATGGCGATGAAGAAGAATAAGAGCATGATCTGCGGGATGAAGGAGCAAACCGCATCTAAGCCATTCAAGATACCGTCGCAGATAAGGGAGCCATACCAAGTGGAACTGGCAGCGGCCGCGGCGACATCGCCGAAATCCTTGCAGCCATTGCATAACCACTGGAATCCGGCGGTAATCTGACCGGTAACATATCCCATCCAGCTTTGCAGCCAGACGCCTAACGAAGGAATGCCTTTCATCGCTTCGCCTTCATAACCCATGCCGGTGAAGAAGTTGATGGCAGTCTCGTTGGTGATGGTAAGTCCCATCTTGCCCATGAAGAATAAATCTTCAGAGAAGGTGAAATGGAACAAGAAGAACATGATGACGATGAAGATTGGGAGACCCCAGATCCTGTGGGTCAAAACCTTATCGATACGGTCGGATTTCGTGCCGACTTTGACTTTTTTCTTTTTCTTTTTGCCATTCTCGTCTTCGATGACTTCTGGCTCTGGTTCGGCTTCTTTCTTAATGACGACTTTGCCAAATTCCTTGGCGATGAACTTATAACGAGCATCGGCGATCAAGGCTTCGAAGTCATCTCCGAAGGTATCGTCATTGAAAGTCTCTTTGAATTTTTCGACCATTGGCATGAGATCGCCGTGGTTTTGGGTTTCGATTTCATCGGCTTCGACTAATTTAACGGCGTGGAATAATGGATTCTCTACGCCTTTTCCTTCGAAGGCGATGGTGACGTCTCTGACCAAATGCATGAGATCTTGGTTCTCGAGCATGGTCTTGCCTTCTCTCTTGACTTTGCTGGCTTCGAGAGTGGCTTTCATGAGTTCTTCGAGACCTTCACCTCTTAAAGCGGAAATCTCAACTACTGGGACGCCCAATTTCTTGGATAAGACTTCAGGATTGATTTTGCTGCCGTCTTTCCTAAGAAGGTCGCACATATTGAGGGCGATGATGATAGGGACATCAATTTCCATCAATTGAGTGGTCAAATAAAGGTTTCTTTCGATGTTGGTGGCATCAACAACGTTGATGACTGCATCTGGTTTCTCATCGAGGATATAGTTTCTGGAAACGATTTCCTCTGGAGTGTATGGCGAAAGGGAATAAATACCCGGAAGGTCCACGATTTCGAGTGGTTCTTCTAATTTTTTGTATGTTCCGGTTTTCTTATCGACCGTGACGCCCGGCCAGTTACCGACGTGTGCCGTGGATCCGGTCAAGATGTTGAACAAGGTCGTCTTGCCGCAGTTTGGGTTACCGGCCAAAGCGACGTTTTTCATTCTTTGACCTCCATGACGACCAAACTGGCTTCGTCTTTTCTTAAGGACAATTCATATCCTCTGATGGTGATTTCAATCGGATCGCCTAGAGGGGCTTTTTTCTTCATCGAGACTTCGGCTCCAGGGGTGACACCCATGTCGAAGAGTCTGCGGCGGAGGCGTCCTTCACCTTCCACCTTGATGATTAGGCCAGTCTCGCCTATTTCGAATTCGTTCAGTTTTTTCTGCATAATTCCTGCCTCCTATGCAACGAGGATTTTTCCGGCGATGCCTTTATCCAACGCCAATCTCACACCTTTGACGACGATGATGAGATTGCCATTAACGTTATCGATAACTTTGATTTCCGAATCGATGGTGATGCCCAAAGATTGGAGATGCTTCTTTAATTTGTCATCGACGATGACTTTCTTGATTTTCAAATCAACGTTCATAGGGGCAATAATAAGCGGCATGTCGGTCCTCCTCGAGTTAGTGTCGGCTAACTCTCTTTCGAAAAAATGCGTTAACTATGGCTTTGACGATGATTTTCTGCCTGTCTCATATTTTATATAGGACAGGAAACAACCATTAGTTAGTCATGGCTAACCGTGGATACTCTACGCTTATTTATATAAATTGCAACTTATTTGAAAAGAAAAGGCACTCTGAGCCAAATTTAAAGGTCCTAAGCACCTTTTTATTTACTCTTTGATTCTCAATCTACAACATGCGCATTTATTATAGAAGCCCACACCGAAATAAATGACGGATATATTCTAATCTCGACATCGTCTTTGCTATATGCGGGATAAAGGCCATGGTAATTGAGAAATTTATATCCTCTCGCTTTTAATGTCGAATCGATTTTTTGATCGCTAGATTTCATGCTTAAACCATATATTTTGATGTTGGGATCCGTTATATAAATTGAGGTAACCATCCAATTATTGTTAACGTTTGTTAGGATATAATTCGCCCTTGTATTTGGTAATACCGGCTCATTGTCTTGGTTTTTTTCTAAAGTGTATTTTGAATCTAAATATCTTATTTTTTCTTCCTGTTTTTCAATAATATTAGACGCCTTCAATGCCTCGATATCAATCGACTCGCAAATCCAAAAATCTAATTTGTAAGTGGCTGGTCTTTCGGTTGCTTTTCCGCAACTCATCAACAACGATGCCCCCGCCAACATCATGACAGCTTTTTTTATACTCATCTTTGGCACCCCCTCCGTCTAATTTTGACCTTGGTAATAGATATTTAGCGGGCGAACGGCGTAAAAACCAACAAACAAGTTATAGTTCAAACCATCTCCAGAATTTCTGTCACAAGTCCTCGGATCCATGATTATTTCGCCACTTGCATCAACGTCTGTGACCGGGTATCCTCCAGGTTTATGCGACCACGAACCATCGCTATTTTGACGATAGAAATGATAATCATAATGATAATCATCGCCTGCTTGTTTTTGATTATCTATCACAAACGCAACTTTATATGTGCCAACAGGACAACTTTCCTCAGGAAGAATATCATTAAATTCAAACCCTAATGCTTGTGCATCGCTTTTTATCGTAGAAACCATCAAGTCGGTATTCAAGAAAACTGGCGACTCATCGCTATCGATTACGGATCCGCCACTCGCTTGTCCTGGTTGCATAGTCTCCTAAGCAAATAATAAGGGATAAATAGATTTTTTATCAAGAGAATGGATATTCACTTTTTGGGCACATATAAAATAAATCCGACAAAGTCGGGCTCATTTTCGTTTTTATACTGCTGTGTTTATTTGATCTTTAGGGCAACGGCCACTCCGCCAAATAAACCGGCATCCTGATCCATCTCAGCAAGGACGATATTTACCTTTTTAAATGGGTATGGGGCCAATATCTTATTTGCTTTGTCTTCGATGTCTTTTATGAAGCAAGCACTGGATTTCATAACCCCGCCAGATAAACAGAATTTATCAACGTTGAATTCCATCTGAGTGTTGGCAATAAAGACCGCGACCATTTCGGTCCAAATATCAAGCACTTTGAGGGCGAGTTCGTCCTTGTTTTCCGCTTTGGCAAAGAAGTCACCGGCGTTTTCGACATTCAATGAATTCGAAGCGCATAGTTTGACGATTCCGGTGCCAGAACAAAGCTGTTCAAATTCCTGATATCCATCCTTAGTGTTGATTAAGGTGTGGCCTATCTCAAATGGTAGATCAACCATCTCAGAATTATGGATGAGACAACCACCGATTCCGGTTGAGATGGTGATGAAATATGAGTCTTTGACATCCTTAGTCGAGCCAAAAGTCGCTTCGGCTAAGGCAGTGCAATTGGCGTCATTGACGACATCGACTTTAAAGCCGTATTTCTTCTCTAATCTATCTTTCAAATCGAAGTCTCTGATTTTTAAGTTTGGCATCAATTTGATAATGTCGTTTTCGATCATTCCACAGGCAGAGATGCCGACTTTCTTGATGTCGTATTTCTTATAAGAAAGCGATTCGATCATTCGGCAGATTTGCTCAAAGAGCTGTTCTTTATCGCCTTTAAGGGTGCGTTCTCTAAGAAATTCGACGATTTTCAAATCAGTCGAAACAATCGCCGCTCTTAAGTGCGTTCCGCCTAAATCTAATGAGATAACGTATTCCATAACCGATTTCCAACCTATTTCTGAGTCTTTAAATAATGCCGAACAATCAAATCTTTGATTTCCAAATACAAATATTACCATCTCTGGAGACGATTGTGGCATAGACCATCATTCCGTCTTGTTGTGATACCGCTTTATTTAATATCTATTTCCTCTTGAACACGTAGCTGATGTGGTGCTCGTAAATATCTTTTGGATCTAGATAGTGAAGTTCCAAGAGTGATTCTTGCGGTTCGAGAGCAGGGCCACGACGGTATTCGCTTTTGGTACCAAAGTAACTTATGCCGTCTTTCACATTGTCGCTATACAGCTGAGCGCCAGAATAATCGGTGAAGATATCTAGTTCGTACTTACCACCGCTTAAAATGATTTGTGGTTCATAAGTTTGCACTTTATCGAAGAAATAATGATGGTCATATCCGCGAGTGGCGGCATTAGCCAACACAGGCAGATTAACATCCTTGCCGATGATCTTGCCTTTAGAGAAATCTAAATATTCTGGGGCGGTAGCAATTCCTTTTCCAAGCAAGGTTTTCCCATCAGGAACGATGTATTTGTTTCCCTTGATTAGCAAGAATAAGGAATCTACGTTTTCCTCTCCCAAAAGAAAGTAAGAATGGTTCGTTAATGAACACAAAGTCTTTTTATTTGACTTGGCAAGCAAGGTCAAATCGATTTGGTTTTTCACTTCGTAAATCTTATAAATGGCCTTAACGTCCAGCTCGCCAGGGAAGCCACTTTCGCCATCTTTGCTTAAATGATGAAATGTCACCAATGCGAAATCGTCATGATTTTCTATTTCATAATCGAAGGTTTGGGTGGACAAGCCATGAACTCCACCGTGCAAGGTGTTCTCGCCTTCATTGTTTTCGAGCTTATATTTTTTCCCTTCGCATTCAACGACGTTCCCTTTGATTCGGTTGCCGACTCGGCCAATGGTCTTGCCATGATAAATCCCGCTCTTTAGCCAATCAGATATATTGCTCGGCGTTAAAGTCATATATTTCCCATCAATGACTATCGAATAAACGCTTCCTCCGAATGGAGATAAAGTAACTTCCATTTTGTCTTTATTACGGATTTGAATGAATTCTATGTCGTTTTTGAGATACTTGGTGATTTCCATAAATGGCCTCTGGGGTTTCTTGATTATAGCAAGTTAATAAAGGACCGCTAGCAAGTATCTTGAGGCAGCGTTTTCACAGAATGGTTTAGCTCTCTGAGAACACAAATAAAAAAGCCGGCATATTGCCGACTAATTGTTTCCTTTGGTGCCCAAGGCGGGACTTGAACCCGCACGGATTATGCATCCAGCGGATTTTGAGTCCGCCGCGTCTACCATTCCACCACTCGGGCACTGAATGTGCGAAAAGTATTATAGGGATTAAGGCTCCCTTATTCAAGAGAATGAATAAAGGATGGCGTGCCTGGGTAGATTCGAACTGCCGGCCTCAAGCTTCGGGGGCTTGCGCTCTGATCCAACTGAGCTACAGGCACACGCTTTATTATTAAATCACAATATGGGTTGGAATTGGCTAATGGTTATCCAATAGTTGACGATGCCGTTCCAATACTTTGACTATTCTTTGACGGTTATACCTTTGAACGATAACGAATATTGAATCAAATAAAGCCGCCACAGCGGAAGTGATCAAAAACACCCACCAAGGATTGAACCAAATCCCGCAGATAACTGGTAGGAAGCTCAATGGAATTATGGTTTCGTGCACCAATTCAGCTTGGCACATAGCCCCAACAATCTCTTCCAAAGAATGCGTTTTTATATCAAATGAAACCCTATCGTAGGTCGGAACATTGCCTTTCCATTTCTTGACATTCAACTTTTCATAAAAGGCGAATTCATGCTTGCCGACTCGGTACCACCGCTTATGATAATCGGCTTTATTTCTCATCGTATGGCTATAGATAAGGCCGACGAGCAAACGCATGATGAAATGATAGGCGATCACACCAAAAGTTATGGCTAAAGTAAGCAATACTTCAATGTCTGTATAGGCGTAGGAAATGCCTAAGGCAACGCTGGCCAAGAGGGACAATATAGCTATTATCTTCATCAAAGCGCCCATAACGAGAACATTATATTATGAAAACTGGTTTAATATTCTTTCTTATTAATTGTCCACAATTTCTTTTATTTCGGAGAAATTAAAACCAAAAACGCCTTCAACGCCTTCCGGAGCATTTTCTCCCCAAATTTCCACTAAAGCCCAGCCATCGTGAATTTCACATACCGTACCAACGGTACCCTTTGGGATAAAGATTTTTTCAGCCTCTCAGTTGTGTGCTTATCGACTAATATCATTACAGGAGTCCCTATTTCCATCTTTTCTCACCTCCAGAAATTAAAGTAATAAATCTAATATCTAGGTTCTTTTGTATTTCCCACACCGTAGTTACCGACAATCCTTTTAGTTTAGTCTCGGCTAGGCACGCAAAACACCCATTATCATATCTGCCAAAAATCATTGTGTGCAAATCTGTACAATTGTAAATATCAAAAAGAGTGGCTCTTTCACCGCTTGGTGAAGTAGCCACTCTTAGATTAATTAGCTGAGCTTGATAGTCATCGCAGGACGGACGCTTTTTGTGGTGTCGTCAACATATCCATTGTGGTACATCCCGCCATCGTAGTCGATATACCAGGCGAAGATGTGGGATTCAGGGGATCTAGTCCAATAATCTCCACCTCCTCCATCACCGCACGCAAAATAGGCACCATTAGCGAGAGCGTAATCAGTAGGTTTGCATTTTCTCTTATAGTTCTGCCCCGTATAATCTTCTTTTGTCGGAAATCCATAATCAGCATTTAAATAGTCTTTATAGCTTAATAAATAAATCTTATCTTGCGTATTTTCTGAAGGGTTGATGTCATCAGTGGATTTTGTCGTTGATAATGAATTATCTACAGTTGTGGTTTGGATTAATGACGAGTCTAGTTTAAAAGCCGAATTGAAGAAATCATCATTTAGCCATTTTCTAATGCCTGATTTCTCATAGCTGTTTGTTGTCCTGTCATCGTTATATGCGTGTGCATCCAACAAAATGGTTGATAGGACGGAATAAACACCATCTTTCTGTTCGAGAATCTTCCAAGTAATAGGTTCGCATTTATACCAATATTCTTGTCCGGACACTATTGATGTTTCTTCATCGGTGAAATAAGGGCTATAACCATAGGTATTGCTATATGGATTAGCAGCTTCCTTGGCGTAGTATTCGTTTTGATATAAATACCAGCTATCCCCTTCTTGAGACGGCAGCGCATTCAAAGCGGAAAGAGTATTGTCGTCGCTGACACGCGATTGAGGATATAACCCATAAGTTATGGTTAGATTGGTTTTGTCGATAACCGGCGTAATTCCTAGTTTTTTGTTTAGTTCTTCTTCTGCCTCAGAAACAAATTTAGCTACATAGGAAAGGTTATTTGAAGGAACGGTGAACGTATAAGGATTTTCCGCGCTGATAAGAGACTTCCCTTGATACCAGCCTTTGAAGGTGTAACCACTAGCAGGAGTTGCGGTTATCGTTACCTGGCCACCGACTTCCACCGTGCCTCCGCCCGTAACGGTGCCCTTGGTTTCGTCTTCGCTAGACAAAGAAAACGTCACATATTTGTCGTCTTCGGTGTAAGCGTTGCCTTGGACGGCTTCGATAGAGTAATTAATTTTACAGGTTTTACCCTGATATTCGTTTCCGGCGTCGCTTGGAAGAAGCGCAACGCAGTCAAGAGACGCGATATTAGTATCTTCGCTTGGCTCCAATGTCGTCCAACTTGATTTATAGGTAGTTCCATCGAACTGATAATCTCCGATAGCAAGATCAAGTCCCGAGAATAAGCCGTCATCGTTACTATATGAGATAATGGTCCTATATTTGATGGTGACATTGCTCTTATTGGACACTTCGATTTTGAATGTAGCTTTGTCGCCTGGAGTGACATTCGCTAATTCAAGCGTGCCATCGGAGGAGATTTTGGCTGTTCCTCCGTTGGTGAACACACCCTTGACCGCCGTCTTTTCAATAACGTCAGTATCTGGTTCGCCAGTTAAATCGACGCCAGAATAAGTTTCCAAGTCACCAATGGTGGCGCTGACATCAACTTTGCCAGCAGTAATGGCGATGTTTGTCTTCGATTCGCTGGTGAATAAAGCATAAGTGGAGCCAGCGATGACCGAACTTGCCAAGGCTATGGCACCTAACGATACGAGGATGACATTTGCCTTCTTATTAAGTTTCATATCTTTTCCTTTCTAGAATGTTAGATGGCGGAAAAGATAGGGACGGTAAAGAAGCCAATCGCATCGAAACCCTATAGGGGTTCGACTATTTTTCCCGTCTCGGTTGTTGAGCATAGAGAAAAAACAAATGAATTGCAAGCGTCTTTTAATCGCTCAAATTTTCCATTTTTCCAGGCTAATTTTAGTTTGGCAGTGAAAATCACTATACGTTATGAAAACGTTGTCTCTTTCGGCTTCCCTAGAACTCCCGAAAAAATAAAAACACATTCTTGCAAAAAATGCCTTGGTATTAGTATCTAAGCATTAATTTCGGTTTTGATGCAAACAACAGGAATCAAACCTGCGTGGTGTTACCTAAAAGACCTAAACCCAAAAAGTTATAAATTCCAAAGATATACCACTTACAATTTTCAAGATTTTTGATGATGGTTGTCGTTTTTCTTAATCTCAGCGTTTTCAAACCTAAATTCTAACTTTCGTAAACTTTTTGAACATCATCTTCCGCACCCATTAAAAATTTCAAATTAGACTAGATGGTGCATTATCAATTGAATCAATCCAGATCACGGAACAAATCATCCAAAGAAAAAGCATGGATCTCATCGCCCTCGGACAAAACCCTCGCATCAAATCCGGACTTGGAGAAAAGGTAATAATCGCGATGCGAGTACCCCTCGAAAATAGAGGCGCTTTCCTTGAGATGTTCGAACATCTCCAACGAAAAGATTTTGTTTCGATATTTGCATTCAATGACAAGCAGATGCCCATTGCTTTTTCCCAACCCCTTTGCCAACCCATCGAGCTCTATAGAGCGGCCCAGTTTCGAGTTGTCCACCTTGTAGTTCCGTATGGGCTCGTAATAGCAAGGGAGAAGCCCTTTCGCATTCTTCTCAGTAAGATAGGCGATTGCGACGTCCTCAAATCCGTGGGCGATGAAATCCTCGATGTCGTCTTTCGCCTCCTCGTAGATCGCTTTGCCTAAGCCCAAGGCAATTTCTTCCTTATGTTCAAAGACGAATCTGTACCAAAAGCGGATGAGGCTGTCGGAGATTTCGTAGTAGTTCAGTTTCTGGCTCCTGCTGAAAGCTTCCCTTTTCTCAATGGTCTCATTTTCCACGAGTTTCGGAAGGTAGGCGGCGACGTGGTTCTCGCTCTTGCCAAGGTAGGAAGCGATGTCCTTGTTCGTGCGCCTGCGGTTGGCGATGGCTTTCAGAATGGCATTGTAGGTACCTTGATCGGTCACCGAGGATGGCAAGATCTTGTCCGGAGCATCGGCGAGATTGCCGTATTTTCCGAAAAGGAGCCTTTTGATGTTCTCCTCGAAAGTCTCACTTTTGTCAATCATCTCAAGATAAAAAGGATATCCTCCGAAGATGGAAAGGTATTTAACTTTTTCCTCGTTGCTCAGCCCGTTTAAGAAAGAAGCGGCATCCGAGAAAGGCATCCTCGTGATATGCATCTGGAAGGTACTCCTTTGGAAAAGCGGCCCCCTCTTGTCCTTCAAGATGTCCTTCATAAAGGAGATGTTGCT
>CAYPED010000016.1:0-4918 GCA_964409745.1 uncultured Staphylococcaceae bacterium
AGGAATGAAGAAAGCATCTTGGTAAAGGAAAGGAGACCAATAGAATATGAACGCAGATCCAATCGCGGACATGCTCACTCGCATCCGCAACGCAAATGCCTTACGTTATGAGACAGTCTCCATGCCTTATAGCAAAATGAAACAAGCGATCGCTGATATCCTCGTCAAAGAGGGATTCATCGTCGCTGCCGTCGCTGAAGGCGAAGGTGTCAAGAAAACCTTGAACATCACCCTCAAGTACGGCCCAACCGGCGAACGTGCCATCACTGGCTTGAAGAGAATCTCCAAACCAGGCCTCCGTGCCAACGCTCAGTGCGATAAGCTCCCACGCGTCCTCGGCGGCTTAGGCATCGCCATCATCTCCACTAGCAAGGGTTTATTAACCGACGCCGAAGCTCGCAAAGCCAACGTCGGTGGCGAAGTCCTCTGCTACGTTTGGTAATAAGGAGTATCTAAGATATGAGTAGAATCGGATTGAAACCCGTCGCTCTTCCGGAGGGAGTCACTTGCACTCTCAATGAAGGGACTGCCGTCATCAAAGGTTCCAAAGGCGAAGTAAGCGTCCACCTTCCAAAGGACGTTAGCGTCTCTCTTACCGACGGTGTGTTATCTGTTAAGCCAGTTGGCGAAGATACCCCATGCACCGGCACTACCGTCGCCAACCTCATCAACGCCGTCAAAGGCGTCACCAATGGCTGGAAGAAGGAACTTGAAGTCGCCGGTACCGGTTATCGTTGCTCTATCAAGAACGGCAATGTTGTCATGTTCTTGGGCTACAGCCACGAAATCACCGTTGCCCCAGTCGGCAAATTCACCAAGATCACCTGCCCAAGTGAAACCACCATCACCGTCGAAGGCTGCGATCGTCAGCAGGTCGGCCAGACTGCCGCCCTCATCTACGATTGCCATCGCCCAGACGTCTATGGCAACAAGGGTGTCCACTATAAGGGCCAGCATATGATCAAGAAGATCGGCAAACGCGCCGCTTCTGGTAAGAAATAAGGAAAGGAGATAAGACATGATCAATAAAGAATCCCGCAATTCCATGAGACAGCGTCGTCACTTACGCGTCCGTGAAAAAGTGAATGGCACCGCTGAGTGCCCGCGTCTTGTCGTCTTCCGCAGCAACAAGAACATCGAAGCCCAGATCATCGACGATGTCAAAGGCCACACCTTGGTCGCTTCCTCTTCCGTCGCCCTCAAATTGAGCGATGGTGGTAACAAGGAAGGCGCTGCCAAAGTCGGTGCCGATATCGCCGCCAAGGCTTTAGCCGCTGGCATCACCAAAGTCGTCTTCGACCGCGGTGGTTACGTTTACCACGGCCGCGTCGCCGCTTTAGCCGACGCCGCCAGAGAAGGAGGACTCGTTTTCTAACGAGATAGACTTATGGAAGAAACCAAGAAAGTTGAAACGGTCGCTGAGGCCGCTGCCTCCGAAAAGAAGCCAGTTCATTCTGGCCGTCCAAACGACCGCAAGGCCGGCCCACACAACAACAAAGGTGGCCGCCCAGGTGATCGCAAAGGCGCTCGTGGCAATTTCCGCCGCGAAGAAAACGAATACAATGATCGCGTCGTCAACATCAACCGCATCAGCCGTACCGAAAAGGGTGGCAAACACATGCGTTTCGATGCTCTCGTCGTCATCGGCGATGGCAAAGGCAAATACGGTTTTGCTCTCCGCAAATCCGGTGAAGTCCCTGATGCCGTCAAAAAGGCGTTGACCGCCGCTAAGAAGAACACCTATCAGATCAAGATCGTCAAAGGTGGCACCATCTCTCATGAGGTCGTTGGCAAATTCGGCGATACCCGCGTTCTTCTCAAACCAGCCCCAGCTGGCACCGGTATCGTTGCCGGTGGCGCCGTCCGTGCCGTCTTAGAGCTCGCCGGTATCAAGAACGTCGTTTCCAAGGTCTACGGTTCCCGTACCCCAATCAACGTCATCCGCGCTACCGACGCTGGCCTCCGTTCCTTAAAGGAATATGGCAAAGTCATGGTTCTCCGTGGCTTGAAGACCCCAGAAGAAATCAAAGCTTCCCACCAAAATGGCAAGAAGCACTTCGAGAAACCAGAAGGAGGTAAGTAATAATGGCTACTTCATTATCTGATATCAAAGTCGTCGAAGGCTCCAAATTCGAGCATTGGCGTAGAGGTCAGGGCTTAGGCTCTGGCAACGGCAAGACCTCTGGCAAAGGCCAGAAAGGTCAGGGTGCCCACGCCCACACCAAGAAGAACGGCTTCGAAGGTGGCCAGATGCCACTTAACCGCCGTCTTCCGAAGTTCGGCTTCCGCAACATCTCCCGTGTCGAATTCGTTCCAGTCAACGTTGAAAAACTCAACGTTTTCGCTGACAACGAAGAAGTCACCATCGAGAAGTTGATCGAAAAGGGCATCGTCAAGAAGACTGCCTCCAAGATCAAAGTCTTAGGCAAAGGAACTTTAGAGAAAACCTTAACCGTCAAGGCCCATGCTTTCTCCGCTTCCGCTAAAGAAGCAATCGAAGGCAAGGGTGGAAAGGCCGAGGTCCTTAAATAATGAAAAAGTTCGTCTCGATTTTTAAGAACAAAGAAATCGTGAATCGTATTTTCTTCACGATCATGATTCTTTTGATTATCCGAATCGGGGCGGCAATTCATGTTCCGGGCGTCGACGCTTCCAACATGGAGAGCATGATCAATTCGGGCTCTGCCTTATCGATCATGAACCTTCTCGGAGGTGGCGCGTTAAGCAACTTCTCCGTCTTCGCGTTAGGTGTCTCGCCTTATATTACCGCCCAGATTATCGTCCAGCTGCTTTCCAAAGACGTTCTCCCTGCTTTGACTGAATTATCCAAGCAAGGCGAATATGGCCGTAAGAAGATCGCGATGGCTACCAGATACCTCACCTTACTCTTAGGTGCGGTTCAGGGCTATGGCATCATCAAGACCATGGAGAACAGCGAATACATCACTATTACATTGCAGACCAACTTCTGGACCTATGCCTACATCGTCACCGTTTTATTGGCGGGCGCCATGCTTACCATGTGGCTCGGTGACCAAATCACTGAAAAAGGCTTGGGTAACGGTATCTCTGTGATCATCTTCGCCGGCTGCGTTCGTTCGCTTCCGACCCAGATCACCACTGCCTGGAGCAAATGGATCACGAACAATATTTCGCGCTCCAGCACCGAGATCATCCGCGGATCGTTCCAATTCGCGCTTTACATCTTGGCGATGATCTTAATCGTATCCTTCGTCGTCTTCGTCGAACTTAGTCGTCGAAAGATACCTGTCCAGCACGCCAACAAATCCGGCAGTGCTTCCATGGCCCGCGCTTCCTTCCTTCCTATCAAGGTCAACAGCGCCGGCGTCATCCCTGTCATCTTCGCCTCTTCCATCATGGCCGCCCCGCAGGTCATCGCATCGTTTATCTCAACTGAGGCTTCCCAAGCCAAATGGTTGGACATCTTCAACTACAATGAGACCTTCACGATGCCATGGTTCAACGGGAACACCTGGGAAATGGACTGGGGCTTAGTGATATATCTCGTCTTAATTTTGGCCTTCTCGTTCTTCTATTCTCAAATGGAAATCGACCCAGCCAAGTTAGCCGAGAACTTCCAAAAGAGCGGTGCTTATATCCCTGGCATCCGCCCAGGCAAGGAAACCGAGAGATATGTTTCCAAGGTTCTTAACCGCGTTACCTTCATCGGTGCGTGGGCCTTGGTCATCATCGCCGCCTTGCCAATCATTCTCACCCTCACCAACGTCTTCGATGGCGACACCTCGTTATCGTTAGGCGGCACGGGATTGATCATCATTGTCGGCGTTGCCCTTGAAATCAACGCCCAGATCGAAGGCTTATTGGCCGGCAAGAGCTTCGATAAAGCTAAGGAAGCCGCTGCTAAGCTAGGGTAAGGAACGATGAAGATAATTCTCATGGGACCCCCGGGTGCGGGCAAAGGCACCCACGCCAAATGGATGGAGAGCTATTATTCGATTCCTCACATCTCCACTGGCGACATGTTCCGCGAAGCCATCGCTTCGGGCACGGAACTTGGCAATAAAATCAAAGACGTCATCAATGCCGGTAACCTCGTCTCAGACGAGCTTACCTGCGCCTTGGTGAAAGAGAGACTCAGTAAGCCAGATTGCAAGAACGGTTACCTCTTAGACGGTTTCCCTAGAACAATCCCACAAGCTGAGGCCCTCGATAAAATGGGCGAGGATATCAAACCCACCCATGTCGTCAACATCTCCTGTCCGGAGGAATTGTTGGTCAAACGCATCGCCGGCAGACGTGTCTGCCCTAAATGCGGAGCCAGCTTCAACGTCCACACCATGCAGCCGAAGAAAGATGGGACTTGCGATTATTGCGAATCCCCTCTCATTCAGCGCAAGGATGACAACGTCGAATCCTTCAAGGTCAGGTTGGTGAATTATCACCAAAGCACCGCCCCGCTTCTTGATTACTACAAGAAGAAGGGCCTACTGCTCGACTTCGACGGTCAAATCGAAGCCAAGAAACTTGAAGCTTCCATCAAGAAAGCTTTGGGAGGCAAATAATGATCGTTCTGAAGTCTCCTCGTGAGATTGCTCTCATGAGAGAAGCAGGACTTGTCTGCGACGCCGTTTTCGCCAAGATGGCGGAAATGATCGCCCCAGGCGTATCGACAGAAGAACTAAGCATAGCGGCCGAGCGCGTCATGAAAGAACATGGCGCGATCTCCGCTGAGCTAGGATACTGTGGCTACCCTGCGGCCGTCTGCGCCTCAGTCAACGAAGTCCTCTTACATGGCATCCCGTCCAAGAAGAAGATTCTTAGAGACGGTGATATCATCTCTATTGACATCGTGGTGAAGAAGAATGGCTATTGCGCCGACGCCTGCCGCACTTATCCAGTCGGCATCGTCCAAGAGCATGCCACTAAGCTCATCAAG
>CAYPED010000016.1:4928-9133 GCA_964409745.1 uncultured Staphylococcaceae bacterium
GCTCTCGCCGGCATTGTTCACCTCGGCGATGTTGAACACGCCATCCAAGTCACGGCCGAATTCAACGGCTACTCCGTCGCCCGCGAATATACGGGACACGGAATCGGCAAAGAGATGCACGAAGACCCTTACATCCCTAACTATGGGACGCCGGGCACTGGTCCAATCTTGAAAGCCGGCATGACCTTAGCCATCGAACCGATGGTCATGGAAGGCAAACCTGCCCTCCGCACCTTACCCGATGGCTGGACGACCGTTACCAAAGACGGCAAATACTCAGCCCATTACGAAAACACCATCGCCGTCACCAAAGACGGCTATGAAGTGTTGACGATTCGCTAAAAGGAGATTCAAACATTGGCAAAAGAAGAATGTCTAGAGATCGAAGCCACGGTGTTAGAAACATTGCCTAACGCCAACTTCAAGGTGAAACTCGCCAACGGCGCGGTAGTTCAAGCCTGCGTTTCGGGCAAAATCCGTATGCACTACATACGCATTCTCCCCGGTGATAGAGTTACCGTTCAGTTCTCACCTTACGATTTAACACGCGGGCGTATTACGTTCCGATACAAAAATTAGGAGAAAAAGCATTTATGAAAGTCAGACCATCTGTCAAACCAATCTGCAATAAGTGCAGAATCATCCGCCGTCATGGCGTGGTCATGTGCATTTGCCCTAATCCAAAGCACAAACAGAGACAAGGTTAATTAAAAGGAGCAAACGAAGAATATGGCACGTATTGCAGGGGTTGATATCCCAAATGAAAAGCACGTCGTAGTCAGCCTTACCTACATCTATGGTATTGGCCCAACGACCGCTAAGAAAATTTGCGCCGCCGCCAAGGTTGACGAGAACATTCGCGTCAAGAACCTTACCGACGACCAGTTGACCGCCATCCGTAACGAAGTCGCCGAAATCAAAACCGAAGGTGACCTCCGTCGTGAAGTCGCGCTCAACATCAAGCGTTTAACCGAAATCGGTTGCTACCGCGGATTACGCCATAAGCATGGCTTACCAGTCCGTGGCCAGCGCACCAAGACCAATGCGCGTACCCGTAAGGGCCGCAGAAAGACCATCGCCAACAAGAAGATGGCCACCAGATAAGGAGGGTAAAGAGAAATGGCACAAAAGAAAACCACCAGCGCTCGCAAGAAGAAAGTCAAGCGCAACTATGTGCGTGGCGTCGCTCACATCCACTCCACCTTCAACAACACCATCGTTTCCATCACCGACCCACAAGGCAATGTCATTGCCTGGTCTTCCGCCGGTGCTCTTGGCTACCATGGTGCTAAGAAATCCACTCCGTTCGTCGCCCAATTAGCGGGCGAAGCGGCTGGCAAGAGCGCCTATGATCAGGGCCTCCGCCAAGTCGATGTCGATATTAAGGGTGCCGGCCCAGGCCGTGAGTCTGCCGTCCGCGCTCTCGGAGTCGTCGGCCTTCAGATCTTATCCATCGTCGACACCACTCCAATCCCACATAACGGATGCCGTCCTCCGAAGAAACCAAGAGGCTAAGCCCTCTTTGGGACATCTCTATCCAATCGGATAGGCAAATAACGGCAGTTATTATCTAGGAGGAAATATAAAATAATGACTAACGAAAACGTCCAATCTATCCAACTTCCAACCCCGTTCCACACTTTTGATATCAAAGTCGAGGAAAACGACGAAGCCAACCACTACGCTCGCTTCGTGGTCGAACCACTCGAAAGAGGCTTCGGCTTAACCATTGGCAACGCCCTTCGCCGCGTCTTGCTCTCCGCCCTTCCAGGCGCTAGCATCTTCGCCATCGAAATCGAAGGCGTCCGCCACGAATTCTCTTCCATCCACGGCGTCGAAGAAGATGTCACCGCCATCATCCTCAATTTGAAGGACTTAGTCCTCAAGATCGATGACACCGACGCGAAAGCCGTCAAGAAGATCGAAGTCGACTTCCAGGGTCCTGGCACCTTGACCGCCGGAGATCTCAATCTCCCAGCCTTAGTCAGCGTTATCAACCCGGAATTGGAAATTGCCCATCTCAACGAAGAAGGCCACATTAAGATGACCATCTATGCCTGCCAAGGCCGTGGATATGTCACCAACAAGGCCAACAAAGTTGATCACAGCCTCAATGTCGTCGGCGTTATCCCGACTGACAGCAACTATTCGCCGGTCGTCAAAGTCGCCTACGCCGTCGAGCCAACCCGTGTTGAGCACGATAGCAAATTCGACAAATTGACCCTTGAAGTCACCACCAACGGATCCGTCAATCCAGACGAAGCCGTCGCGATGGCCGCTCAGCTTCTCTTAGGACACTTGCAGAAATTCATCTCCTTAAACGAGATCGTCAAGAACTACAAGTTGGAAGAAGAGAAAGAAACCGTCGAAGAAAACAAATACCAGGAAATGATGATCGAAGAACTCGATTTATCAGTCCGTTCCAACAACTGCTTAAAGCGCGCTGGCATCAGCACCGTCATGGAACTCACTCAGAAGTCCGAAGGCGAAATGATGAAAGTCCGCAACTTAGGCAAGAAATCGCTCAAAGAAGTCAAGGAGAAGCTCAAGTCCATCGGCTTAAGCTTCCGTGACAGCATAGGAGATTAATTATGGCAGCACAAGGCAGAAAGAATGTTCATGGCAAGACCGGCGTCCGCTTCAAGGCGGCTTACACCCCGTCCAAAAACAAAGCCATGCTTCGCAACGTCGTGAGCGAGCTCATCGTTCATGGCCAAGTCAAGGTCACCTCTGGCGTCTCCAAGGATCTCGTTTCCTTGGCCGACAAGATGGTCACCTTAGGCAAGAAGGGTGATGTCGCGGCCCGTCGTCAGGCGGCTCGCGTCCTTCGCAACGGCATCGCCGACGAAAAAGGCAACAACGCCCTCAATAAACTCTTCAACGAAATCGCTCCGAAATTCGCCTCTCGTAACGGTGGTTACACCCATCAATACAAGCTCGGCGCCCGTCGTGGCGACAATGCCCAAGTCGTATTGGTCAGCTGGGTTGATTAGTTAAAAGATTTAACGGCTCCGAAAGGGGCCGTTTTTCTTTTACCTCATAATGTGTAGAATATACTCATGAAATCAGCACGTTATCCTTTAATCATCGCCATCGCGGTGTTCGTTATCTTTTTAGGCTTTGGCTCAGTCTATGATTTGCAGATTGCCCAAGGCATTTATTCAACGGGTGGAGCCGCCAGGGGCTTTGGAATGATAATGGCCGCCTTCTCCATGTATTTGGGGTATGCGATATACGCTATCTTTGGTGGAATCATGTTCCATTCGGCTTTGAAACTCGAATGGAAGAAGTGGGCTAAGATTGTTCTTATCATCTTGTCCGTTTTATCTTACGCGGCTTCTGTTTATTTCTCTGGCAAAGAACCGTTCTCGGTTAATGGCTACAACAACCCAAGCCTAGATTGGCTAGGATATGTCATCGGCATCGTCGTTAATTTCGGTTTCGCGGTTGGTGGATGGTTCATCTCTAGAAAGATTAATAGCAAGGTCTTGATCAAGGTTGTTTTGATTGTCTTAGCTTCTATCGTCTTCTCCATGTTGGCGGGCCTTCAGGGCCTTAAAGCCATCTTCCATCGTCCAAGGTTCAGGTACTTGGTCAATGAAGAATTGATGGGCTTCACTCCGTGGTGGAAAGCCACCTCCAACTACAAAGAATTGTTGGAGAGGTTCTCTGCTGACCATGCCTATATCACCAAAGAGGAATTCAAGTCCTTCCCAAGCGGTCATGCGGGCGTTAGCTGCACCATCATGATGTTGGCTTGCTTCTTGCCTTTATTTGGCCAGAAAGCCGCCAAATGGCAGATTCCGGCCTTTATCGCTGGATTCATCTGGTCCTTATTGGTTTGCTTGTCTAGAATGATCGTTGGGGCTCATTACCTCTCTGATGTATCGATGGGTTGTATTATTAACCTCTTATGCTTCTTCGTTGGGAACGAATCAATGATCAGAAGCAAGAAGATTCAACCTGAGCTTGAAGTGTTGGAAAATAGATAAAAATTATTCCCGCGTCACTTGGTTGATGCGGGATTTTAATATCCAAATTACATTGGCTGGATAACTGACAAAAACGAGCTAATGGGTGAACCTTTCGCAACTCATTTTTTTTTGCTAATATAAAAATATGACATCTAAAACTAAAAAAATCTTGGCCTATTCAGGAACTATTTTTCTGTTAGGCGCCCCAGCGTCCACGCTTTTGACTTCCTG
>CAYPED010000017.1:0-9116 GCA_964409745.1 uncultured Staphylococcaceae bacterium
CAAACGCACCGGTATTGATAGCTTAGCCATTGCCATCGGTACTGCCCATGGTGCTTACAAGTTCAAACCAGGAACCAAGCCACAGCTCCGCTTCGACATCTTGGACGAAATTGAAGCCAAGCTCCCAGGATTCCCACTTGTTTTACACGGTGCTTCCTCTGTCCCAGCTGCTTCCTTAGCCTTAATCAACGAAAACGGTGGCAATATGCCAGCCGCTATTGGTATCCCAGAAGCCATGCTTGAAGAAGCTTGCAAACGTGGCGTTGGCAAAATCAACGTTGGCACTGACTTGCGTGTCGCCTTCACCGGCAATATGCGTAAGGTCATGAAAGAGAAACCAGAAGTCTATGATTTACGTTCTCTCTTCACCCCGGGTCTTGATGCCATCACCGCTTTGGTCGAAAGCAAGATCAAGGGCTACCTCCACTCCGAAGGCAAAGCCGTCATCGACTAATAGCCATATCAAAGTAAGCCACGGCTTGAGCCGTGGTTTTCTTTTTGCCCGCACGTGCTAGAATAGAGCCATGAAAAAGCTGACTATTTTTAATTCCTTAGGTAACAAACTCGAAGAGTTTAAACCAATCATTCCTGGCAAGGCCTCCATTTATTGCTGTGGGCCAACCGTTTATAACGATCCTCATATCGGTAATTTCCGTCCGGTTATCGTTTTTGATGTCCTTCGCAGAACCTTGATCAGACTTGGATATGACGTCAAATTCGTTTCCAACTACACTGACGTAGATGACAAAATCATCAAACGTGCCAAAGAATTGGGAATCACCGAGAAGGAATTAACCACCTCGGTTATCGCTGAGTATCGTCGTTTGGTTACGGAAGTCGGTTCTATGCAACCGGATGAGACCCCAACCCCAACCGTTTATATGCCGCAAATCCTCGAATATGTCGAAGACCTCGTTAAGAGCGGCGCGGCCTATGCCGTTGACGGCGATGTTTACTTGAAAGTAACCGATGTTCCTAACTATGGCGAATTATCAGGTAACTCCGTCGAAGATTTGGAATCCGGCGCCCGTATCAATATCAACGAAAAGAAGAAAGATCCTATCGATTTTGCCCTTTGGAAGGAAACTGACGAAGGCATCAAATGGACCTCCGCTTGGGGCGAAGGACGCCCAGGCTGGCATACCGAATGCTGCGTCATGATCAACTCCATTTTTAAGGATCAAGGCGGTCTTATCGATATCCACGGTGGTGGTTTCGACCTTAAGTTCCCACACCACGAGAACGAAATGGCTCAAGCCAAAGCCCACAACCATAACAAATTAGCTAACTACTGGATGCATAACGGCTTCATCAACGTCGATAACGAAAAGATGTCCAAGTCTTTGGGCAATGTCATTTTGATGAAAGACGTTGTCGAGAAATACGGCGGCATCCCATTCAGGATGATGATCTTGGCCGCTCATTATCGCGCTCCTGCTTCATTCTCCGAAGAGACCATTAAAGAAGCCCAAAAGAAGTATCAGCAGCTCGTTCAATCCACCAAGATGGTTGGCGTTCAGTTGCAACTCGAAGGCGTTGATATCGATGAGCTTGCTAAGCCGGAAGAAAATAAGGTCTTGGATGCCTTATGCGAAGACTTGAATACTCCAAACGCTTTAACGGCTTTGTATGAGCAAAACAAAGATCTCAATATGGCTTTCCGTACTCGTCCAATCGATATCGAAAAACTTAAATCCGCTTATTCGTTGGTCGTGGATTCCTGCGAGATGTTGGGAATCACTTTGAAAACGCCTCGTCTCAGCGATGAAGACAAAGCTTTATACAAGGAATACAACGACGCCAAAGCCAATAAGGATTTCGCCAAATCAGACGAGATTCGTGGCAAATTGATCGAACGCGGAGTCTTCTAAACCCTGACAAAACAAGTCATTCTGTCATACTCAAATTTAACAAATCAAATAACTTGTTAATTTGTTTCATTCAATTGTTGGAAATATAGTCAATCATTAAATTAAATCAATCGCATCTTAAGGAGGCAAAACATGGGTAATATCGTTTATGGGAAGAACCCTGTGGAAGCGGCTGTGAACGCTAACCACGTCAAGACGCTCTATGTCGCTGAACGCCTTAAGTCCGATTCATTTGCTCAGCATTTGACCTCCCAAGGCGTGAAAACGAAATATGTCTCTGACGCGGAGCTAGAAAGGCTTGCCCAGACTAAGTTCACCCAAGGTTATGTCGCCGAAGTTAATGAGTATAGGCTTTATTCCCTTTCCGAACTTATTAACGATGCCAAGACGAAGCAATATCCCCTTATCGCCATGCTAGACGGCATCGAGGATCCTCATAACCTGGGTGCTATCTTGCGTAGCGCCGATGCCTTCGGTGTCGATGGGGTCATCATCAAAAAGAGAGGACAGGTTTCTCTCAATCCGACGGTGGCCAAAGTCTCAACCGGAGCTATCGAATACGTCAAGGTATGCGAAGTAGCCAATCTTTCCCAAGCCATCAAAACCTTAAAGGACAATGGCTATTGGGTCGTGGCTACCGACGGCTCAGCCACTCAAAATTATGATGACATCGACTATAAGTCCCCAATCTGTGTCATCATCGGTTCTGAGGGATTTGGCATTTCTCAGCTCGTTCTGCGCAACTCGGACTTCATCGTGAAGATCCCAATGTATGGTCATGTAAATTCGCTTAATGCGAGCAACGCGGCCTGCACTTTGTTTGCCCAGATCGACCACAATCGCAGACACTAGGTTCCTCCCTTTCGAGGAATTTTATGAACCTATCCGACCCCCTCAGCGATGAAGAATTACTTTTATTGACGAGAGCAGGCGATAACAATGCGTACACGTTGCTAATACGCAGGTTTTTAGGTCCCTCGCGCAAAGGCGATATCAATCGTGCATCACCAGGGATTCTAAGGAAATATTCTCTATGGGAAATTTCATCGGTTTCCTTATCGACTTTCTGGGCGTGCATGGATGGGTATCGCTTCGGGACCGTGCGTTTCCATACCTATTACATTACTTCTCTCCGGTTCAATCTAAATAGATTCGTGCAAAACAAGGAACGAGAAAGGCGTCGCGTATCTTCTTTAGACGCCACATTCAATTCCGATAACGATTTTTGTTTGCACGATGTTTTGTCAATCGAAGGCACAATGGATGACCCAAAGAATTTTATCAATTACTACGAAACCTTGAATGCGATTAAGAAGCTTCCGAACTCTATACCAAAAGAGACGTTGGATATTGCTAAGATGAAAGCGAACGGTTTGACCTTTGCCGAAATCGCGGAAGCCATGAAAATGACCTACCGTCAGGTTTATTCTCGTTACCAACAATTTTTGGAAAGAGCCAAAAAGCTCATCAAGAAGCCTGATTGATCTTTCATACGCGCCTTTGACCTTGACACGCGAAGAGAATACGAATATTCTATTTGCACGCTAAGGTGAGATACTTATGGGTAGGGAAAAGGTTTTTTTAATTTGCACGGAATGTCTGTCCCGCAACTATAGCGTCGCCAAGCGAAATGACCGAACCGAAAGGCTCGAAATCAAGAAATACTGTCCAGTCTGCAATCGTCACACATTGCATAAGGAAAGCAAGTAGGAGGTTCTTATGACATCACCGAAGAAATACATGAAGGAAGTCGTCAAAGAAGGCAAACGTATCCGTTGGCCGAAGCGTGACGAATTATGGCCGGCCATCGTGACCGTTATCGCCATCACTGTCTTTGTTGCAGTTTTCCTCGCGATTTGGGATTTGCTTGCCAATAGCATCATTTCCCAGCTTAAGGACGCCTTTGGCGCATAAGGAGTTATAGAATGGCTACTCAGTTAAGTGAAAAACAGTGGTATGCGGTTACCACCATGTCTATGCATGAATCTAAAACTGCCGCTAATTTAATCAAACGTATCACTTCCATGAACATGCAGGATTATATCCTCCGTGTCTTGGTCGCCGAACATGAAGAACCAGTCCTTAAGGATGGCCTTCCAACTGGCAAAACCAGAATGAAGAACTTCTATCCTGGCTACATCTTCGTCGAAATGATCATGACTGACGAATCTTGGTACATCGTCCGTAACACCCCGGGCGTCACTGGTATCATCGGTTCCTCTGGCGGCGGTCAGAAGCCAACCCCAGTCTCTCGTGAAGAGATTGAACCGGTCCTTAAGAGAATGGGCCTCATTGACTCCGCGATGTATGACTACTATCACGTCGGTGATAAGGTCAAAATCATCCACGGCGCTCTCGAAGATACCGAAGGTGTCATCACTTCCATCGATCGCGAAACCGGTCTTGTCCGTGTCGAAACCACCTTCTTTGGCCGCGTCACTCCAGTCGATGTCGACTTCTCCGAAATCGAAAAAGCTTAATAAAGTCAGGCGAGAAAAATCACATCTCGCCTTTCTTTTTCGTTAATATATGAACATTTTTTCATATTTTTATTGCAATATGTATGGAGGCCTATACAATATGGCGTGGAAATATGAAGGAGTTTTCATATGAGCGAAGAATTAACCACCAAGCAATTGAATAAGGTATCCACCATCTTGAAGGCCATGTCTGGCACTTCGAAGTTGGAGATTCTTTATGTCCTTTCCCAAGGCGAGAAATCAGTTAACGCCATTTCAGAAGAATCTGGCTTGTCCCAGTCACTCGTGTCGCACGCATTAAAAGATTTGAAAAGCGCGCATTTGATTTCTTATAACCAAGTCGGAAGACAGGTTTTCTATCGTTTGGATGATGAACATGTCTTAACCATCATCAACGCCATCTTCGAACACTCAAAGGAGTTCTAACATGGCTGAGCATTGCAATAACTGCGAAGAACATTCGCATCACCATTCCCACGAACACGAACATGAGCACGCCGGTGGTTCAAAGGAATGGATCATTAAGCTAGTCAGAGTCGTTGTCGCCGTTGTCTTTGCCGTTATCGGTTTGACCGTTTGTAGCGAGGAAAAGGTGGGCGTTTGGTGGAACTTCGCCGTCAATGTCTGCGCCCTTATCATCGTTGGCTATGACGTCGTCATCGAAGCGGTGGAAGACATGGTCAAAGAACATGAATTCTTCTCTGAAGAGACTTTGATGATATTGGCCACCATTGGGGCGTTCTGCTTGCGCTTCTTCGGTCCAGACAACAACCAGTTCTTCGACGCCGTCATGGTCATGATTTTGTTCCAAATCGGCGAGATGTTAGAAGGTTTGGCCACGAATAAGTCCAAGAAAGCTATCAACGATGCGATTGGCTTAAGAGCCAAAGTCGCTCATAAAAAAGTTGGCGAAGAATTCGAAAATTGTGATCCGAAGGACTTGTCAATCGGTGATGAATTCTTGGTACGTGTCGGCGAAATTATCCCTGCCGATGGCTTAATTATCGAAGGCCAAGGTTCCATCAATATGTCTTCGTTAACTGGCGAATTCGTGCCGGTAAACGCCTCAATTGGCGATGAAATCCATTCTGGTACCCTCTTAGCGACTGGTTCCTTAACCGTCAAAGTAACTAAAGATTATGAAGACTCCACGGTGTCAAAAATCATCCATCTTATCGAAGAAGGCCAAGAGTCCAAATCCAAAGGAACCCGCTTTGTTGATAAGTTCGCCAAGATATACACTCCGGTCGTTATTGTCTTAGCTATTTTATTGGCTGTTATCCCACCACTTTTCATCGGCATCAATGATCCACAAGTTTGGCAACATTGGGTGTTCGTTGGTATTTCGGCTCTCATCATTTCTTGTCCATGCGCCATCGTTATTTCGGTGCCACTTTGCTACTTTGCTTCGCTTGGTTTAGCCAGCAAAAACGGCATCGTAATCAAAGGGGCAAACCTCTTAGACAAGCTTAATGAAATCGATACATTAGTAACCGACAAAACCGGCACCCTTACCAAAGGTACATTCTCGATTTTAAATGTCAATCCTGAAGGAATTTCAGCCGAAGAATTACTAAAGATTGCCGCTATTGGTGAGTCCCGTTCGAACCATCCTCTTGCAGGTCCATTCAAGAAGTTCTTACCAGAGGATTTCTCGGATTCAAAAATCGAAAAGTACGAGGAACTCGCCGGAAAAGGCACGGAACTCGTTTATGATGGCTCCCAAATTGCCGTTGGCTCCAAGCATTTGCTCGATGATTTAGGCGTCGAATTCAAAGAAGCGGAAGGTGACGGAACAATCATTTACGTCGTTTATCGCGGTGGTTTCGTTGGCTCCGTTTGCCTCGGAGATACAATCCGTGAAAACGTCAACGAATTAATTGCTAATCTCCATAAAGCCGGCATCAAATGCTACCTCCTTACTGGAGACAAAGAATCAAATGCCAAAAAGGTTTCGGACAGTCTTGGATTGGACGGCTATTATGCTGAACTTTTGCCGGAAGACAAATTCGCCCACCTTAAAAACTTCAAAGAAGCCGGAAACGTTGCTTTCGTTGGTGACGGCGTCAACGACGCCCCTTCGATTGCAGCCGCTGATGTCGGCTTCGCGATGGGTGGCATCGGTTCCGATTTAGCCATGGAATCTGCCGATATTGTCATTATGGACGACGATGTCACTAAGGTGGGCAAATCCATCAAAATAGCCAAGATCTGTCGTGGTTACGTCATCGGATGCCTCATCGCTTCGTTAATTGTTAAGCTTACGATCTTGGTATTAGCCATTGCCATTCCGACTTTCCCATTGCTTGCTGCGGTGGCGGCGGACACGGGCCTCACGCTCCTCATGGTACTGGTGTCCATAAGCATCCTCTGGCGTAGGGCATGACGCACAAACGCTCGCTTCATTGGCGGGCGTTTTTATTTTTGTGCTTGCGTAGGTATATTCTCGAGCGTATATTATCTAAACGTGCGACTTAAGAGCGCATAGCGTAGGAGAACGTCAACGACCGTTCGAACTACTGCATAATTCTCAATTTTAGGAGGAGAATCATGGCGAAAAAAATCGTTAAGGTCCTCAAAATGGAACTCCCAGGCGGAGAAGCCAAACCAGGACCAAAGCTTGCTTCTGCAGGCATCCAGATGGCCAAATTCTGCACCGACTTCAATGCGAAGACCGCTGACAGAAGGGGACAGGTCGTCCCAGTCATCATCACGGCTTATGAAGATAAGTCGTTTGACTTCGAGGTCAAGACCAGCCCAGTCACTGGCTTAATCTTGAAAGCCGCTGGCATCCAAAAAGGATCCGGCAACCCAAAACAGATCGTGGGTAAAATCACCAAGGCCCAGTTGAAGGAAATCGCCCAATACAAGTTGGAAGACCTCAACGCTAACGACATCGAGGCCGCGGAGAAAATCGTTGCTGGCAGCTGCCGTCAGATGGGCGTTGCCATCGTCGACTAAGGAGGTATCAGCATGAAGTCAGGAAAGAAATACCGCAACGCTGCTGAACTCATCGAAAAGGATCGCTTATATTCCATCGATGAAGCCGCCGCTTTACTCAAGAAAACCTCTACCACCAAGTTCGATTCCACTATCGACATCAGCTTCGCCCTCAACGTCAACCCGACCAAGGCCGATCAGTTGATCCGTGGCACCATCGTTCTTCCAAATGGCAACGGCAAAACCAAGAAAGTCTTAGCCGTCACCATGAGCAAACAGCAGGAAGCCAAAGATGCCGGCGCCGAATTCGTCGGTGGCAAAGAATTGCTCGAAAAGATCCAGAAAGAAAACTGGTTCGACTTCGACATCATCGTCGCTACCCCGGATATGATGGGCGAATTAGGCAAAATGGGCCGTTTGTTAGGTCCTAAAGGCTTAATGCCAAACCCAAAGACCGGAACCGTCAGCATGAACATTGGCGATGCCATCAAAGAAATCAAGCGTGGTAAGATCGCTTACCGTGTCGACAGAGATGGCAACCTCAACGTTTCCATCGCTCGCTGCTCCTTCGACGAAAAGGCCATTGCCGAAAACATCAAGGCCATCGTCGATGTCATCGTCCGTAGCCGCCCAAGCACCATCAAGGGCACCTACATCAAAAACGCCGTCGTCCACACCACCATGGGCCCTGGCATCAAGATCGCTTTCGAAGGTCGTAACTAATCGCCCTTCCCAAGCACCATTACATTGGTGAATTGCTTGCTATACCTAAGATAACAACGGGCAAGTGCCTTAATAAATACACGTTGTTGAGGTCATTCAATTTCACAAAACTACTCACTAGTTATAGAAAGCATCACATAGTCGACCCAATCAGAAAGGAGGAATTAGCATGAACAAAGAAGTTCTCGCCGCCAAACAAGAAACAGTCGCTGAAATCACTGCCAATCTTGATAACTGCGGATCTCTCACCGTTGTCTCTTACCAGGGATTAACCGTCAAGGAAACTACCGAACTTCGCCGCACTCTTGCAAGCAAGGGCTGCCACATGGTCGTTTACAAGAACAAGCTCGTCGAGCGTGCTCTTGAAGCCAAAGGCACTTCCGAGCTTAAGGGATATCTCGAAGGTCCAAACGCCTTCGTCTTCTCCAAAGAAATCTGCGATGGCCCAGCCGTTCTCCGTAAGTTCGCCCGTATGCACGAAGCTCTCGTCATCAAGGGTGGCTTCGTCGAAGGCAAAGCCTACGATGCCAATGGCATGAAAGATTTCGCAACGATGCCGAACAAGGAAGGTTTGTTATCCATGTTCTGCCAATGCCTGAACGCGCCTATCAGCAAGTTCGCCGCCACCGTGAGCGCTATCGCGGAAAAAGCTGCCCCAGCCTCTGCTGGCGAAGCCGCTTAATTAGCCTATAGGAGGAAATTACCATGGCTGAGAAATTAACCAATGAACAAATCATTGACACCCTCAAACAATTGACCGTCGTCGAACTCAACGAATTAGTCAAATTAGTCGAAGAGACCTTCGGTGTCTCTGCCGCCGCCCCAGTTGCTGCTGCTCCAGTTGAAGAAGAAGCCGTTGCCAAAGGACCAGTCGAGGTCTCCCTCGTTCTCGCCGAAGTTGGCGCTTCTAAAGTTGCTCTCATCAAAGCCGTCCAGGCCATCACTGGCCTTGGCTTAATGGATGCCAAGAAACTCGTCGATGGCGCTCCATGTGCCGTCAAAGAGCATATCAGCCAAGTCGAAGCTGAAACCCACAAAGCCGCTCTTGAAGCCGCTGGTGCCAAAGTCGAAATCAAATAAGCTTTCATTTCGTTTTTGACTA
>CAYPED010000018.1:0-6685 GCA_964409745.1 uncultured Staphylococcaceae bacterium
TAGTAGTCGAAGGTAATAACAGTAGAACCTTCGAGCGCGTTGACGGCATTGGCCAAGGAAGTGAGAGCGGCGTTAATGAAGTTGTAAGAAGCGATAGTGGTTTCGGAATCGGACTTATAGACAAGGATTTCCATCGAGACGGTGTCGCCCTTGCTGAAGTGTCCTTCTTCGGTGCTGGCGTTCTCGGTTTCGATAGCACGCTTGAGATATTGGGCGGCTAAGGTCGAGTTGTAACCAACGTGGGAACTTTCGAGAGCTGGACCATTCTCTTCGTCGATGGTAGAACCACCGAGGTGATCGTAGATCTTGCCATAGACGGTCTTGGCTTGAGTGGTGCCACGGTAGAATTCACCATTGTCAGCATCAGAGATATAAAGGTTATTCAATAAGCCATAGAAAGCCTGAGAACCAGCAGTGCACTGAGAGACATACTGGACACGGTCGATAGCCAAGGAGATAGCCTTACGGAAATCGGAGTTGGCCATGATGGTCTTGTTGCCCTTATGGGAAGCAGTGGCGGCTTTCTGTCTCTTCAAGAGCTGAGAACGTTTGACGTTAAAGGACATCTTGGAGGTGTAGGAAGTCGGGGTGTACTGCAAACGGCTGGAAGCGCCGTACTTCTTCATATCGGAAGCGGTCAATTCGATATCATCAATTTCACCATTTTCGAACTTTTGCATAGCAGTGGTGTGGTTGTCGATGATTTCGGTCGTGATCTTCTGGGTCTGGAACTGGCCTTCGTGGTTGCCATCGGTCCAGCCATA
This sequence comes from uncultured Staphylococcaceae bacterium, assembly GCA_964409745.1. Lineage (GTDB taxonomy): Bacteria > Bacillota_I > Bacilli_A > RFN20 > CAG-826 > UBA4951. The sequence continues at coordinate 765 of CAYPED010000018.1, forward strand.
CCACTTATCGTTCTTTTCGATTTCGATGAGTTTGTTGGATTGGAAGGTGGTGAGTTTGTATGGTCCGAAGGACTTATAGTTAGAAGCAGAATCAGTGCCGTATTTGGTAGCCTTCAAGGAGGTACCGGCGACAGTGGTGGTCAATTTGTCATAGAGATTGACATCAACCAACCAGTTGGAAGTTAAGGAGAACTTCAAGTCAGTGGCAGAAACTGGGCTGCTGGAAGCCATGACCAAACGTAAGGTGTAGTCATCGATGGCTTCGATACCGACGTTGTCGAAGTTGGTAACGCTGGAGTGGTTTTCGTATTCGGCGAACAACGGCAATCTCCAAGCGTTGGTCTTAGCAGCTAAGCCACGTGGATAGCCAAGGGTGGAAACGAAGAGCTTGATATCGGTCTTGAGGTTTTCCCAGGTATACGCGGTAGCAGTGGTTGGGATGGTTTCGCCATATTTCTGAAGTTCAGCTTCAGCGACGATCTTATCGCCGTTGACTTTGATGTCTAAGTTGTCGAAGTCATACTGGGAGATATCGTAATCTCTCATATCATCGGTGATATCGCTGGCGGTTTCGACGTTCTTCCAGTCGGAAGAAACCTTGTCGGTGCCAAGGATACCGTCACGACGAATCTTGATAAGACCTTCGTGAACCGCATCGGTGATACGGGTAGCAGCGGCTTCAGCGGCATCGGTCAATTTGGAGGAACGCTGATTCAAAACGGTGTAGAAGGAACCTTCATCCAAATTGGAGAAGATAGCACCGGCGTATGGGGAATTTCCGCCAAGGTTGATATACCAAATATCGTTGGAAGCGAAATCGGCATCTTCAGAATCGAGGTTGTCGTTGTTCTTGATGTAGTTGTAAGCCGGTTCGACGGTGATCTGACCATTTTTGAAGTAATCTTCGGCGTTGGCCAAGATGGTTGTGCCTTTGTAGAAGCTATCAGCGCGGTGATTGACCATCTCCGGGTCGAGCAAACGCTTCATCGATTCGACGTAATCCTGCGCTTTGATTGGGGTGCCATCTTCCCAGCAAGCTTTTTCGTTCAATTTGATATCGTAAGCAATGCCGGAAGTAAGGTTGATGTTTGGACGACCGAAGAATTTGGTCTTTTCTTCTTTGGTCAATTCAGAGGTGACATCCTTTGGTTCTTCGGAAGCCATCTCGCATAAGAATTCATAACCAGATTTGTCAGCGTTGAAGCCGAGGTCATAGAATCCCATTTCGCAATAACCCATGATGTAGGAGTCAGAGTTGGTTTCCCAAGCATGCGGGTTCCAGGTCTTTGGGTTGGCATCGAGGTAAGTACTCAAGGTATAGTCAACTTTAGAGGTTTTGTTGTCGCAGCCAGCTAAGGCAACAACAGCGCCGAATGACATGACCATAAGAGTAACTAATTTCTTATTTTTCATACCATTAATCCTTTCTTTTTTTCAAAAATTTCCTTAGAAATCGTGTGTATTATGCCTAAGAGCGTATGAATGTCAATTTTTAAATGAAACATTTATGAAAAATGATGTTTATTAAAATAAACTCTCCACCGTTCTCTTTTGCTATAATGTGCCTATGAATAACTCCAAACGATTACTTCTTTTGTTGCCATTGGCACTTCCTTTATGTTCTTGCAATACCGGCCTTCCAACCGAGGTTACGTTCACCATGACCTCTAGCGAAGAGGCCAGTATCCACACCGAACTTCAAGAAAAATTCTTGAACGTCAAGGATAACGACTCTTTTATCGCCGCTCAGGGCGAGACATTCGCTAATACTTCCCAATCTCAGCCAGAAGCCGTCGAATTCTCCTGGAAATATAAGGATGGAACCACCAAGAAACCAAGCAAGGCCATCCTCACTTTAGCCGAAGATCAGGGCATGAGCGTCAACAAGATGTCCTATGCCACCACCGAAAAGGAAATCTCCGTTTACAATTTGAAGATTAATACAACGTATTACTACACCATAACTTTGGATTACGATGGAACTAAATATACCTCTGATGTCTACACCAAAAAGATTACCGATAAAGCGATTAGAAACCTTTATATCGATGGAGTTAAAAACGTCAGGGATATCGGCGGTTACGAGGTCGATGGCGGAGTTATCAAACAAGGTCTTTTATACCGTTCAGCAGAGTTCAATGGAGAGTTTGAATCCATCATCACCGCTGGCGGTCAAGAAGAATTAGTTGGCACTCTTGGCATCAAATCCGATATTGATTTGAGAAGGACCTCTGATTTTTCTCAGCCGAAGGATGAAATCTATTCCATCACCGAATCCCCATTAGGGAAATCGGTCAAATGGGTTTCCCTCCCAATGTATTTCGGCGGAACCAACATCTACACCCAGCTTTGCAACACCGATAACATCAAAGCTTTCTTTGAATATCTTGCAGAACCGACTAATTATCCGGCCATTTTCCACTGCGTCAGAGGCACCGATAGAACAGGCGCGTTAAACTACGCATTAGGCGCTCTCTTAGGAATGACCGAAGAACAATTGATGAAAGACTACCTATTCTCCAACTTCGAAGACCTGGGATCCGACCCATTGACCACTTCGAGTATCTCTGGCAAAGGCATGTACGTCTATCTTATCAATCAGGAAGAAGGCGACACCTTATCTCAGAAAGCCGCCAACTACTTGATTAAGAGGACTGGCGTTTCTCAAGCGACACTAGATAGCATCAAAGATATTCTCATCGAGAAGAAATAAGACAAAGAAAAAAGCAACCCATCTAGGTTGCTTTTATTTTTAGGCTGCGACTTCCCACTTGGCCAATAAGGTCAAGTTGCCAGGGATGATGGTCAAATCAGTGAACTGGCCAGAATTTGGATTGGTTGGATCAGTGAACCAGCCCTTGAAGACATATCCGTCATACACAGGAATCTGGATATTGGCTAAAGCCATGGTCTCTCCGATATGAGCGGTAGAAACAATCGCATTCGTATTAGTCGTTCCAGACCAATGTCCACCGTTAGGATCAAACATGATGCTGCATGGAGTCTTGGTTGTATCTTCTTCGGCTTTCATACAGAACAGCGGAGTCCAAGTACCGTTGTTTTTGACATAAACCCAGCCAGTAGAGATGTTGACATAGTAATCGCCATCTTTGGCGTTAGGGGCAATGACGTCATTTGGAGTGGAAGCACCATATAACCATTTAGTGGCCTGTGGTCTATCGAAGAAGACATCTTCGGAAGTGCCATTGGAATAAGTGATGGTCAAACAATATTGTTCAGTAGTCTGCTTGCTATCATCGACCGAAACGGAAGTGATGCTGATGCCGTTGGTCAAATCCAATTCGACTGGTTCAACGCCTTCGTCGGTAAAGGAAACGACGATGTGATAACCATCAGTGGTCGGGGTGGCGGTGATGCTGGCAATGCCATTGCCTCTCGGAATGGTGATGTTTTGAGAATATGTGCCATCAGAATAAGTGAATTGAAGGACCGTATTGCCGTCTTTATCATGATCGACAGTGACGCCGGTGACGGAGACACCCTCGTAGTAAGGAATGGTCATAACGAGAGGAGCAACCGAGTCATCGGAGAATTTGATGGTGATGGTATAGCTATGATCATCTTCGTTGTCAGTCAACGTAGCCGATGTAATCGAAGTGCCGTTTTTGCCAGCCTGTCCGGCAGGAATGGTAACGACGAATGGGTCCTTATCCTCATCGGTGAAATAGAAAGTGATGAGGGTCTCGCCTGTAACTTCATCATAGCTGGTGTCATAAGAACTCAACGCGTATTCATCGCTTCCGAAGAATCCGCAGCTAGTCAATCCGCCGACTAATAAGACGGAGGATAAAGCCAACAATAAACCTTTCTTTCTCATATACTTGCTCCTTTCGCATAGTTATCTTGTAAATCCTTGATGGTCGGGGCTTTCCCGAACAAAGAAGGAGTATCGGAACCAACTTCATCGTTGGTGACGAATTTGAATGGGTGGGTGCCAGTGGCCATAACGACCGCTTTGGCAAAGATTTGGGTATACCAAGCTTCATTGATAAACTGGTTGCCGATATTGGCCTTAACCAAATCGATGATAACGTTGGAGGAGAAATCGTTCTCGCCAGTTAAGGAAGAGACGTCCCAGTCGGAATCATTAAGACCACCACCATAATAGGCAATCTTGGTATTCGCGTATTGCTTGCCATCTTTTTCATACAGGCAGCCCATTTCCTTGAGGGAATCTTTGAGCATGCTCTTAATTGGGAAGAAGTCATCGATGGTGATATCGATGTCGTGTCCCGCTAAAGTGGAGGCAATAGACGAGATATTCTCATCAATTAAGGAAGATACGTCGATGGAATCAACGTCCTTCCAATCATAGAAGTTGGAATTGCCGGAAATGGTTAAATCAACCGGTTTTGATGTACCACCGATCATATTTGGGATGACGGTACTTCCTAAAACAGAGGTGACCAACTGGATTGGGGTTGGCAAACCAGAATAGAGGTAACCACCGTTGAATGAGGTTTCGAAGGCGATGGAGAAGATGCCGGAGTTATAGAAACTGGTATCGTTAATCTTCATCTTATCCGGATCGTCAAAGAAGACGGTATTATCTAAGGCATTCTGAGTGACACCCAATAACTGGGTCATCTCATCATCGGAATAGTCCTTGTAATCCTTGGTGACATACTTTTGGATCAACTGCATGTAGGTATTATCACTGGAGGCGTCTCTGCCACCGAACGCATTGCCGATAAAGGCCGAATAAATGGAGTTAGCGGTTGAAGAGGAAGAAGTGGTGTCCCCGAAGAAGTCGGAGAAGGACTTGTTGACCGATTGTCCGTGGACGTTATAAACGACTGATTTCTCAGAGTTAGGCTTAGCGACATCGTTGGATCCGACTTTGAGCAAGAATTCGCAAGCATTTCTTAAGATGCAGTTGTCTAATTCAAAACCATCCGCATCGAAAGCCCTGACGGCCACCTTTCCATTTTGAATAATGGAGTTGGTGATTTTATTCCCTTGGCCATGAACGTCTACCACGGTGCCGGCGTATGTAAGATTGTACATTTCGTCGGTGTTGTTAGTGTTGGAGACTAAGACGTTATCCAAGGTGATGTTGTTGCCATCAAGGTAAATGCCTGAGTTATCTTGACCCAAAGCCTTCACCAAGAAGTTATCTTCCAATGGACCAATGGTGACGAAAGGAAGCGGACCTTTGAAAAGGTCTCCATCCCCCGGCATCAATTTGCCGTTCTTGCCAATGGATCCATGGCTAGGATAGGCAAGCTCATGGAAGTTGAGCGTGAACCCGTTGCCATAAAGATCCTTTTGGACGTGTATGCCAGAAATGACTTCTGGTTTAAAATCGGTTCCCATTGCAGCATTGTACTGATCAATGAATTCATGATTGTAAGTGGTTTCGAAGCGATAGGTATCATCTTCAAAAGAGAATTCCTTGGTCTTCCAATCGTAATGGCCCATTAAAGATGTATTGTCTTTGAGCAAGGTGTTGTTATAGCCACCATGCGCATAAACATAAGTGTTTTTCATGGATTCGAGATTGACTTGGAGAACGGCCTTCTCGCCTTTGGAAGAAAGGTTGGTGGCCATTAGCAAGTCATCATAGGAATAGACGTTATAAGCACCGTCGATGACTTCGAAGTTGTAAGTCCCACGGATCCATGATTGTTCTTTGGAAGCCAAGGTGAAATAGGAGGCGCCGGCTCCCTTGATGGTGATCTTCCCATCCTCGTAGTCGAGGTTGGAGGATTTATCCACTAATTCGACTTCCTGCCCGATTTCGGTTTCGAAATAGACGGTTGAATCGAATTCGATGGTTGAAGCTTTGCTGGAATAGGAATCCTTGGTTAAGGAATCATAGGCAAAGTCATACATGCCATAAGTTCGCGTGGTTTTGACGGAGTTACCCGAACGAGGATGCTTATCGTTGATGGTGATAG
>CAYPED010000018.1:6695-9102 GCA_964409745.1 uncultured Staphylococcaceae bacterium
CGTTGGAACAGGTAACCTTGACTTCGCCTTCCTCTAAGGCATATAAGAAGTAATTTCCGTTGGTGTTGGTAACCGCGGCTTTCTCGGTTTGGCTGCCGTTAAGCTCGGTGACCGACCAAGTGAGGTCATTACCTGGAGCGAGAATCAAAGATTCATCGATTCTAGCCGTAGCTTCCAAAGCGATTGGCGTAGCGGCATCGGCCTTGAAGGCCATGGTGTCCAAATAATTCCAATCAATGCCTAAGATATCGGAGGCCACCGTATTGTTCAAAGCGACGACCGAAACGAAAGCCAAGATAGCCACGACGAACGGAATGAGCAATAAGATAGGGAGTGTCTTGTTCTTCATAAACCAGCCTCCATATGATTGAACGCGTTTTTGTAATTCTTTCCGATCACGATGAAGAACGGAACGAAGCAAATGATGATGAACGCAATTTCGATGATGTAGGAATATAGAGCGCCTAGCTGAGCGTAGGTCGTCAATAAGAAATGGGTGGCCAATAAGATAAGCGGAACCAAGATTGGGACGAGGTTATTCCAGGCACGTAATTTGTTCTTGGACTCGCTGTGGTCATGCATATCGGCATATAAGCCAAAGACGTTGTTCCAAATAATCATGATGGTACCGATGATAAAGGATGCCAAAGCCACTGGCCAAGTTACGGAAGAAGTGGCCAAAAGGACAATCAAGGTGACGAGGAAACTAGCTTCCGAGAAGAAGAAAGGGATAGCCAATTTGCATAACATCTGAGTCTTGATGGAAATTGGCAGGTACTTAACGATTTGGGCGCATTTCTTCTCACGAGAGATAGATAATGAGGCCGAAGAGTTGATGATGCCAGCAAACAACAAGACGATAGCTAAATTGATGGCGGACACCAATTCTGGGAAGTAAGCAGCGTAGAACTTCAAATCATCAAAGATGACGCCGCCCAAGGAAGAGATGACCACATAGGTGAAGAATGGGGCCATAATGAGCAACGAAGTGTAAGAGAACATATTCGTATCGTCTTTGAATAAGAGCTCTAATTCTTTCTTAAGCAACGCCTTGGTTGGGGAAACTATCTTGCTTGGTCTGGTATCAATCTTAATCTTGCGGGTGTTGCGGGAATCGCCGGTACGCATGATTTTGGTATAAGCCGAGGAAGCGACCACGATACCAATAAACAAGGATAAGACCGTCATGCCAAGGAAGATGGCGGCGTTCTGGAAGATATTGGTGCTGGTAGCGACCATCATGCAAAGATTCCTGACCGGCAAGAAATAGGTAACGACGTTATGAACGCCATTGATGAAGGAATCGGAGAAGACGCCACCGATGGAGGAATCGCCCAAAGCCATCAAGAACATGTTCAAGACAAACCTATAAACGAAGCATAAGCCGATGACTAAGATGCAGGCGACCACGAACTGGGCGATGTGGCTTCTCTTGATCAATTTGTAAAGGGCTTGATATCCGACCGATAAAAGGAGGGATAAGCCAGTGGTGAACAAAGATAGGAAGAACGGATAAATAATCGCAAAGACCACGAATCTAACGATCAAGTGATTGGCGATGCCAAAGCAAATAAGGATTGGGGTGGCAATGCAGATTTGCAAAATAACTTGGTTCAAATAAACGAAGATGATCTTCGAGGAGATGATATCCGTCGGGGAAATAGGCAAAGAAAGGAGAACCAAGCTGTCTTTGTTATCAAAGATAGTTCTTCTGGCCGTGATCATCGAATAGATAATGGCGACGATCATGCCCAAGAATAAGAAGAAGACCAAGAAATCGAAAGAACCATGTTCCGAATAGGCGTTGATCTTCTTATCGATGGAGAAAGTTAAGAAGCATTCCAAGGCGATGAACGCCGCGGCGAATAAGATTCTGAAAAGATAAGTAAAGACAAGCGAAACAACGGACTTGTTGGACAAGTCACGTCTCGCCATGAATTCCTTTCTTATCAATTCAATTAACATATAAAGTCTTTATTCCTCTTCTTCTCCATAGGTGCTGAAGAAGATACGGGCCAAATCTCTTCTCTTCAGCGGATTTTGTTTAAAGTCGATGAGCTCACTGACAACACCATTATTGATAATGGCGACTCTATCGCATACTTTGGTGACCAAGTCGATATCGTGGGAAGTGACAAAGACGGTTTTGCCGTTCTTAGCGAAATCCTGAATCATTTCGATCAAGGTCTGATAAACGATGATATCCAAGCCGACGGTCGGTTCGTCCATGATCCAAATCTTTGGGTTATGGACTAAAGAAGCCATCAAGCAGATTTTTTGTTTCATACCATGAGAATATTCATGGATGCGGCGGTTTAAGTCCTCCACCGGCATCTTGAATTTCTTTTGGATGAAGGCGAGGTTCTTATCGAAAGCCGCCTGGTACATGCCGTATGAAGAACCAATA
>CAYPED010000019.1:0-1937 GCA_964409745.1 uncultured Staphylococcaceae bacterium
ACTCGTTATCTTTTGAATAGACTAAGAGAGACCTTTGATTTTGAGGGCACTCCAATCGATATCGTCTATCGCCAAAGGAAATAAAATGACGAAATAAACAGGTTCACAATTGTTAGACTCTATCTAATTTTTTTCTCTTTTTACTTGATACGAAGTTTCGATGTGATATATTTTGTTCGCAACCCCTAAAAGGAGAAAATTATCATGAACAAAACTGACTTGATTCTTGCCGTTGCCGACAAGGCCGAAGTTTCCAAAAAAGAAGCTGAAGACGTTATTGAAGCCGCTCTTTCCATCGTTGAAGCTGCCTTAATCAAAGGCGAAGCTGTCAAGATTTCCGGCTTTGGCGTTTTCACCAAGAAAGAACGCGCTGCCAGAGAAGGCACCAACCCATCCAACCAAGAGAGCATCGTCATTCCTGCCTCTTCCACCGTCAGCCTCAAGGTTTCCAAATCCTTGAAGGAAAAGCTTAACGGCTAATTACTCTTACAACTTAAAAGAAAATCCAGGGATTTAGTTTCCTGGATTTTTTCTTTTGTTAGAATATTGCTATGCGAGATCCCATCTTTGATGAACTGAAAGTCAGATTCAACGAGAAAGGCAAGCGTCTTTACCTTGTTGGAGGATCGGTCAGAGACTTGCTTTTAGGCCGTCATTACACCGATCACGATATGGTTACCGATGCCACTCCGGATGAAATGAAAGACATCGTTCCGGAAGGAAACTTCGTCTTTGCCAAATATGGTTCGGTCAGATTGAAAGTTAATGGGGAAGAAGTCGATATCACTTCTTTAAGGAAAGAAGGGGAATATAACGATTCCAGGCATCCTTCCTACATCGAATTCATCAAAGACCCGGAAGTAGATTCCATCCGTAGGGACTTCACCATCAATGCGATGTATCTTGATGAGAATTACAATCTCTTGGATTTCCATTCGGGAAAGGCAGATTTGGATAACAAAATCATCCGTTTCATCGGAGATCCTGAAAAGAGAATCAAGGAAGATCCCCTTCGCATCTGCCGAGCGGAACGCTTCGCCGAAGTCTTGAGATTCAAAATTGAAGACAACACCCTTAAAGCAATCGAGTCTCTTCGTCCGTTGCTTAAAGTCTTAAAGAAAGAAAAGATCGAAGAGGAACAAAGAAAATTGGCTAGAGGCAAAAAAATATGAACACGAACGGAGTATTCGGAGCGGTAAGCTTCCGCTACATGATTCTTGAACAATATAAGAAATTAGGTCTTAACGAAAAGGAATTAGCGACCCTTTTGATGATCGACCACCTATTAGATCAAGGGAACGCTTTAATCAACTCCGATAGCCTTTGCCTTAAGATGACCATGGATAGCAAGGAAATCGATTCCATCTTGACGGGTTTGGTGAAGAAAAAGATGATTTCCTACGAATCAAAGGATGGGAAATTGGTCACCACCTTAAACCCAATCTACGATAAATTAAGCAAGGCTTTAGCCAAGAAGATGCGTTACGAAGAAGAAAAGGCCAAGAACGATGAAATTGATAAGAGAGTCGCTTCTTTGAACGAATTTTTCGAAGACCGTTGGTCTAGAACCTTAACTCCATTAGAGAAAGAAAAGCTTTACGACTGGATTAACGCTGGTTATAAAGATATTGATATTCAAAATGCTTTAAGAGATGGACTCCGAGAAGGACGTCCGAATGTTCGTTATATCGATAGAAGACTTCGTGCTATGCGCGCCGCTTCCGATATCGAGGAAGAAGGCTATACGGCTACTTCTGAGAATTGGGACAAGGACATCAACGAATCTTTGAAGATGGCCAAAGAAAAGTGGGACGATGAAAACTAAATCATCTCTGTTTTTGAGATATCTGCATAAATATTATGGGGACGCGAAGTGCGCCCTTAATTTCAGCAACGATTTGGAATGTTTAGTTGCTATTTTATTGTCTGCGCAGACT
>CAYPED010000019.1:1947-9013 GCA_964409745.1 uncultured Staphylococcaceae bacterium
AAAACTGCTTCTCTTTCCGATATAGAAGATAAAATTCATTCTTTGGGGCTATATCGAAACAAAGCCAAGAGCCTTAAGAACTTAGGGACTGCTTTGAATGATAAATACGATGGCCAAGTTCCTCACGATTTTGATATATTGAGGACTTTACCGGGTGTTGGAGTAAAGACCGCAGGCGTCTTTTTGCTCGAGAGAGGAGATAGACCAGCCATCCCAGTGGACACCCACGTAACACGAGTCTCTCAAAGACTTGGATACGCCAAAAATAGTGATACCCCGATCAAAATTGAGGCCAAATTAGAAAAAGAATTCCCTGAAGAGGAATGGAAGTTTTTGCATCATGCGATGATTATTTTCGGACGAAAAGAATGCAAGGCCATCAAACCGATTTGTTCGAGATGCGAAATGCAAGGGCATTGTTCCTATTTCAAAAAGACTTCATCGACTACGGACAAATAGTCGTAGCGAGGGCGATAGCCAACGGGCACTTTGTGCCCTTTTTCTTTGATGGTCTTAAACGGAATTGATTTGCGGTCCCCGTGATGGTAGAAATCGCAAATATATTCGGCTTCCAAAAGATAAACTTCCTCATCATTGACCAAGTGGATCAAAAAGAAAGCGATGCCCCCGTGTCTAATAACGGCTTCGAGGTGGCTGATTTGTTGTGGGGCGATGTTGGCTAACGGGAATGATGTTTTGTTGTGAGTGGATTTGGCTTCGAAATCCAAATAATGGGACTTATAAACCCCATTGTAGTCGGTGGTGGACTGAGTCTCAAAAAAGGCCTCGGTGATTTTGGCTCCACGAGAATAATCTACTTTGACGATATTGATGGGTGTTGGTCTTTTGGTGATAACCGCGACGTCTTTGTCACGATAATATTCGTTGGTCTGGTTGATTTCGTTTTCAAAATCCATGCCACGATTGCCGGCTGCGATTTTGATTTTCATTTTGCCCTTGCTGGATTTCTTGGCAACGGCGGTGGGCACGACCCCACCTGGATATTTAACCACCATCAGTCAAGCGACTCCTTGATAAGGCGGTTGAAGGTTTCTTGGTCGACGGTGTTGCCTGAATTAAGCTCATTCATGACTTTTTGGACTGGAACCGGTAAGGAATGGTATCTGGACAAAGTCTTCTTATATAAAGCGGCAACCGTTTCTTTTTGTTCCAAGAACTGTTCGTAAAGATTGGCTAAGTTCATGGAATCCGCCAAAGCATCATGAGCGGTGCCTTCGAAAACGGCATCGAACAATTTCAAGGCATTGGTAACGGAATAAATGTTGTTTTTCTCGCTCTTAACATAGGTTCCAAAGAACTGAGAATAATCGAAATAATTGCGTTTGATGAAACGGACAAATTCAATGCCGTCATCGTAATTTGCGTACGATGAGGCTTCCAACATGCTGATGTCATTATTGCCATAAGAACAGAAAATCACATCGTTCTTGTATTTGGAAACATACTTGCGGAATCTCTCCATCGCCTCATGGAAAAGAAGGCCTTTGTCGTCCAAAGTCTTTTGAGTGATGCCGGTCAAATTGGTGACGATGCGGCCGACTGGGGAATGGGCTTTGACATAACAAGAAAAACCCTTTGCGTATTTACGAATCTTGCACTCGTCGTTAAGACTTACTGCAACGGCCCCGATCTCGATGATTTCGTGGGTAGTTTGGGTGCCTTCTAAATCGAAGAAGACGATATGTCTTTTATCTTTTAATATCTTTTTCAGGGCTTCCATCCGTGAAATCATAGCACCATTTAAGTTAACCTACTAGACCATATATGACTTCTAGCCTATTTAAGGCTAGCCTTAATATAAAGATTGCTTATAAGGATATACTTCGATATAATCGAAGCCAGTCATTATGAGCGACAGTTTGAAACTTACATCCGAGATGATTCTCGAAAAGAAATTCCCAAAAGACCTCAGAGGCTACGATGCCTATGAGGTGGATTTGTTCTTGGATCAGATTGTTAAGGACTATCAGGCTATCGAAGAATATTTGGCTAAAAACGACACTTATGTGTCAAGTCTTCAAGAAAGGATTGAGGCCCTTGAATCCACCAATGAGAAGTTGACCCGTGAGAACATCAAGCTAAAGGAAGATTTCAATAAGCAAGAAGTTGAACTCGCGGCCCTCAATAACAAATATGGCGGCATCAAGGAAGGCTATCAGCCGACTGATGAAAATCTCCATTTGATAAAACGCATCAGCGTATTGGAGAAGTTCCTGAAGTCTAAAGGCTATACCGAAGCCCAATTGAAGGAATTTTTGAGAAAGGATTAAAATCCGGTCCAGGCGACTGCTGCTAGTTCATCTAGTAGAGGAAAGTCCATGCTCGCACGGCCTGTGATGGCTGTAGTGATTGTGCTAGACGAATGAATAAGTCTAGGCACGCGGGAGCGCGTGACGGCGGAAGAATACCTCTCGTAGGTAGGAAGCCCCAAGGTGCCACAGAGACGAGCTCGTTAGCGATAGCGAGATGAAACGCGGTAAACCCCTCAAGCGAGAAACCCAAAATTGGTAGGGGAAGGACCAAAGCTTAACCGAAGGCAATGGCCCCAGCATAGCTGAGATAAATTGTCGCCCTAGACAAAACATGGCTTATCGGACCGGACACTCACTTTTATGAAAAATCTTAACGTTCCAAATCGAATCACCGTATCCAGAATCATCATCGTCTTCGTGATGTTGATTGCTTTATTCGTTCTTCGCTTTATCCCTGGCTTGGAGATTCCAACGATCGGTGGGGAATTGAAGATCAACGCTGTCTATTTGGCTATCTGCATCGTCTTTATCATCGCCTCTATCACCGATAAGATCGATGGTGACTTGGCCAGAAAGAACAACGAAGTCACAGACTTCGGCAAGTTCCTCGACCCGGTGGCCGACAAGCTCTTGGTCAATTCGACTTTGATTTACCTTGCCATCCCTCATTTCAGCGAAGACCAAATGGTCATTCCTGTCTATTGCATCATCGTTATGATCGTCAGAGATTTGGTGGTCGACGCTTTGCGTTTGGTCGCCGCTGCTAAAGGAACGGTTCTTGCCGCCAACAATTGGGGCAAGGCCAAAACCGTCCTTCAGATGGTCGCCATCCCACTTGTTTTGCTTAACGGCTTCCCATTTACTTATTTCGATGCCAGCTGGGGTGAAGGCAGAGTAGCCCTTTGGTTCGTTTATGCCGCTACCTTGGTTTCTTTGGTCTCTGGTTTAATCTACGTTATCCAAAATTGGAAAGTGGTGGCTTTAACTGGCGGAGGCAAGCATGACAAAAAAGACTGAGGAACTTTTAAAGGTTCTTAAGGACAAAAAGCTTACTCTCGGTTCAGCTGAAAGCTTTACGGCTGGATTATTCGCGTCGACTTTCTGTTCGATTAGCGGGGCTAGCGCCGTCTTTAAGGGCAGCATCGTCTGTTACGACAGGAAAATCAAAGAAAGCGTTCTAGGCCTCTCTCCGGACCTCATCGATAAATACGATGTGGTTAGCAAAGAGGTGGCTTATGCCTTAGCGGAATCCGCCAAAAAGGTTCTAGGTGTTGATATCGCCGTTTCTTTCACAGGGAATGCGGGTCCAACCGCAGAGCCTGGGAAAGCTCAAGTCGGCGAAACCTATATGGGTATCAATGTTCAAGGAAAAACAAACACCTATAAAATGATTTTCGACGGAGAAAGAAACGAAATACGCGAGAAAGCCGTTGAATTCGTTATCGAAAAGCTTTTGGAAATAATGAAATAGGAAAAAACATCAATTTGTCTGTTATATAGATAGTGGAGGACAAAAAACATGTCAGAAAACAAAGATGCGGCCTTAAAAGAAGCGCTGCGCACAATCGAAAAAGCCTATGGTAAAGGATCTATCATGGTCTTAGGCGAACACGCCAAAGTGGATGTCGACGTCATCCCAACTGGTTCCTTAATGCTCGATGAAATCTTGGGAGTCGGTGGATATCCAAAAGGAAGAATCGTCGAAATCTACGGTCCTGAATCCTCGGGCAAAACCACTTTAGCTTTGGAAGCCGTTGCCCAGGCTCAAAAGAAAGGCGGACGTGCCGCCTACATCGATGCCGAGCATTCCATCGATCCAGATTACGCCAAGAAATTAGGCGTTGATATCGACGAGCTTATCCTTTCTCAGCCAGACTCTGGTGAGCAGGCTCTTGAAATCGTTGAACTCTTAGCCGAATCCGGCGCTATCGACTTAATCGTCGTCGACTCTGTAGCCGCTTTGGTTCCACAAGCCGAATTGGATGGCACCATGAGTGACAATAACGTCGGTCTTCAGGCTAGAATGATGTCTAAGGCCATGCGTAAATTGGCTGGTGTCTTAAATAGAACCGGATGCTTGGTTATCTTCATTAACCAGCTTCGTGAAAAGGTCGGCGTCATCTATGGAAATCCAGAAACCACTACCGGTGGACGCGCCCTGAAGTTCTACGCCACTATCCGTTTGGACATCAGACGCTCCGAAGCCATCAAACAAGGCTCCGAAATTATTGGCAATACCGTCAAAGTAAAAGTCGTCAAGAACAAGGTTTCAGCCCCATTCAAGAGCTGCGAAATCGATATGATTTATGGCGAAGGCATCAACCTCGATGGCGAAATCCTCGATATGGCCGTTGCCAAGAACATCATGAGCAAGTCCGGCAACTGGTTTGTCTACAAAGACGAGAAGATTGCTAATGGCCGCGATGCCGCTATTCGCTATTTGAGAGCCAATCCGGAACTCCTTGCTAGCTTAGAAAAGCAAATCAAGGAAGCTTCCGCTACCGAAAAAGCCGAATAACTAACTAAATAAGAATGGGATGTCATCAGGTATCCCATTTTTTTATTTTTCCGTCAAAACTTGTCGGTAATCAACTATAAATGCCAATTGGCTTAGAAGGTGTTTAATTTCTTCGTGCGCTTGTGTATCATATAAGCGTGCTCAGGCACCCACCTAACAAGGTTAGCAATCTTCTTGGGGTTCTCCCAACCAGGTATATCCATACATAAATTGATAACACTTTTTCTTTAAGTGGGGACTGAGGCTCTTATTAGGAGTCTTTTAAAATGTTTAACTTGTTAACCGGCGAAGGAGGCCTCTCCGGAGCTCTAGTTGCAGTCATCACTATCGTCGCTGCCGTTGTGGTCGGCGCTATTGTGGCTTGCATCTTTATCTTCGTTCCTTCCATCAAAGCCAAGAGAGCCCAAAATTCTGCTTCCAGCATCATTGAAAATGCTGAGAAAAAAGCTGATGAAATCGAGAAAGAAGCCAAAATTGAGGCAAAGCGCATCAACGCCGAAGCCAAAGAACAGGCCGATCGTGAAGTTCGCAGCATGACCGAAGAGGTCAGATCCGATCGCGCTAAATTGGATGCTCGTGAGGAGGTCATGAACCGTCGTGACGAATCCTTGCTCAGCAAAGAAAAGGAAATCGATCGCAAGACCGAATCCCTCAATTCCCGTTTGGCCGATTTGGATAACAAACACAAATTATTGGATGAGAAAATCGATTCCATCATCGCCGAACTTGAGAAAGTTTCCGGCATGACCACCAAAGAAGCCCATGACGAAATCATGGCTCGTGTCGAATCTAAGATGTCGACCGAAATCGCCCTCTATATCAAAAACCAAGAGGATGAAGCCAAGTCCACTGCTCAGGCCAAGGCTACTGAATTATTGTCCCTTGCCTGCGCTAAATACGCTCAAGAAGTCGTCACCGAAAGAACCGTTTCGGTCGTCGCTCTTCCTTCGGATGAAATGAAAGGCCGTATCATCGGACGTGAAGGCCGTAACATTCGTATCATTGAAGCCACTTTAGGCGTCGATATCGTCATCGATGATACCCCAGAAGTCATCACCGTTTCCTGCTTCGATCCAATCAGAAGAGAAATCGCCAAGCGTACCCTCGAATATCTTGTCAAGGATGGTCGTATCCAACCGGGCAGAATCGAAGAGATTGCCGCTAAGTGCAAACGCGAGATGGAAGTCGAGATGAATAAGACCGGCGAAGAAGTCGCTTTCCGTCTTGGCCTTCCAAAGCTCAACAAAGAAATCGTCAACCTCCTTGGCCGTTTGAAGTATCGTACTTCCTATGGTCAGAACGTCTTGGATCACTCCATCGAAGTTTCCTATCTTTGCGGCATGATGGCTGCTGAGTTAGGCCTCAACCAGAACCTTGCCCGTCGTGCTGGCTTACTCCATGATATCGGTAAGGCGGTGGACTTCGAAATGGAAGGATCCCACACCCAGCTTGGCGTCCAAATCGCCAAGAGATGTGGCGAAAATGACGTCGTTATCAACGCCATCGCCTCTCACCATGGCGAAGTTGAACCAACCTCTTTGATTGCCAACTTGGTTATGGCGGCCGATACTTTGTCCGCCGCTCGCCCGGGCGCTAGATCCGAAACCCTCGAAACCTACATCAAGCGTGTCGAGCAATTGGAAACCATCGCCAAAGAATTCGAAGGCGTTCAGACCGCTTACGCTATGCAGGCTGGTCGTGAAGTCCGCGTCATGGTCGTCCCTGAGAAGGTTTCCGACCTCGAAGCGACCAAGCTTGCCGTCGAAATCAAGGAAAGAATCGAAAACGAAGTTACTTATCCAGGTACCATCAAAGTATCTGTCATCCGCGAATACAGAGCGGTTGAAACTGCTAAATAATTAGCTTAGAAAGGCGCAACCAAAATGCTGCGTATCCTCTTTGTCGGAGATATTGTTTCTAACGCTGGCAAAGCCATCCTTTTCTCGTCGCTCGAAAAGCTAAAGGGAACCTATGATTTTCTTATCGTCAATGGTGAAAACATCACCGATGGGAAAGGAATTTCAAAGGCCGATTACCAGGATTTGATAAATCATGGGGTTGACTGCGTTACCCTTGGCAATCACTGGCACGGTCAATATGACTTGGACCGTTGGATCGATGATGCCGATAAATTGGTCAGGCCTTTGAATGTCATTGGCTATCACCATGGAAAAGGATCTCGCTTGTTCGAAAAGAACGGGATTCAAATTAGGGTTACCAATGTTTTAGGGACCGCCTTTATGAAAGAAGCCGTCAACTTCCCGTATTTGGCCAT
>CAYPED010000020.1:0-8989 GCA_964409745.1 uncultured Staphylococcaceae bacterium
ATGACTGGGTTCGTCAAAATCTCTTTGCCCATACGAAGTCTGGATTCGTTTAAGAACGAGAAGTCGAAGGAGGCGTTATGAGTGACTAAAATGCTATCGCCAATGAACGCTTCGATTTTATCCATGACATCTTCGATTCTCGGACAGTCCTTAACCATTTCATCGGTAATCTTGGTCTTTTTCTGAATCTTATCAGGGATGTGCATTTCCGGATTGACGAGAATATCTAATCTATCAACGACAACGCCATTTTCCATGATGACGCCGCCGAATTCGGTGATGCGGTCAAAGGTGGCTGATAAGCCAGTTGTTTCTAAGTCAAAGACACAATAACGGGCTTTACTAAGCAATCTATCGCATGGATTAAAAACATATCTCTGGTGTGGCTCGAACATATAGAATTCACAACCGTAGATTGGCTTCAAACCATTCTTGGCAGCGAATTTTTGAAGTTCAGGGAAAGCCTGGATATTGCCATGATCCGTCAAAGCGATGGCAGTCATGCCCATCGATTTAGCCACTTTGCAATAATCTTCGACTTCGCCTAAGCCGTCCATCGCGGACATTTTGCTATGAAGGTGAAGTTCAACACGCTTTTCAACTTCAGGATCGGTACGAAGTTCTTTCGGAGGAAGAACATCGATATAATCGACCACCAACGAGCGTTCTCCAGTGAATTTATCGAAATCCATCTTGCCCCTAACCTCTACGCGATTTTGGTTCTTAAGGTCCAAGAGTTGACTTCTTTGAAGAGTGCTGTCGTTTTGCAGGGCGCGGCAATTGATGGCGCCTCTGCCATCTCCGAGTCCGAAATTAAGTCGGATCTTAGCTCCTTTGATGGTTTTGGAGTCAATATTAAAGATGTTGCCAATGACATCGATATTCTGCGGTTGCAATGATTCGGTTTCCTCAATGGTGTTGAGTTTCAGATAATTGCCTTTGATGTTATATTTGGCCACACGTTGGGTTTTGATATATTCCTTCTCCACTTCGGAAGTTTCTTTTCTTCTAGCCAATTCTTCATCGGAAAGATTTTCTTCGACCGAGACTTCAAAAGGATAGTTGATATGCTCGAACAGCTTTTTAAGTTCTTTGGAAACACCCGCTAAAGCGTCTTTGTCGGAAGAATTTCTATAAAGAATCTTGACGGTGTTTTCGACTAATTTGATTTCGAGTCCGAAAAGGAAAATCCTTTGGTTCAATAACAGCCAATTGTTAACGAATTCGGCGATTGATTCCTCATCCACCTTGCCATATTTCATCGTCAAACGATACGGGTATTCGATATTGCCTAAGGCCGATTCAAACTGTTCGTAGGCGTAGTAGTTCCAACCAGTCTCTTTCTTAATGGTCATTAATAGGAGGGATTGATCGTTTTGATCACGTTCAACTTTTTCGAACTCCAAGTCGAAAAGATCGGTGTTCTCGATGCCGATCGAGTTAAGAAATCTGATAATTTTTGCGCTCATACCAACCTAATAATGTCCTTTACCAAAATGAAGATCGCGAGAATGGCAAGAAGCCCGAAGCCAACAATCTGAATGATTCGTTTTACTTTCAAAGGAATCTTCTTCCTTGCGATTTTTTCCACAATGGCAACGACGATTTGCCAGCCATCCAGTCCCGGGAATGGCAGCAAGTTGAGAATGGCTAAGTTCAAAGAAATGAGACCACCGTATAGGAAGAAGGTTCTACCCGCTCCCATATAGTTAGTCAAAGAAGAGATGGAAGCACCCATGGCCACCACTCCACCGATATTGTCGAAATTGAAACTGAATAGCTGCTTTAAAGCATTCCCGATAGTCGGGAAGAAAGACACCCATTGCTCGCAACCTGTCTTAAGTCTTTCGCCATAAGTGGTTTGGGCTTTGACTGGCGTCATTTGGACAGAAGCGAAGTCCCAAGACTTGTTGTTATAGGTTGAGGTGACTGAGCGGGAAACAATGCTATATTGGTTGTTTTCGTCTTTCTCGACGGAATTGAGATTGATGGTGATCTGGTCGCCATCTAAAAGATTGATGGCATCGGCTTCCATGTTTGGCATGACCGTGACGCCCAATTTCTTGAGGTTCTCATTTTCAATCAAAGTATCGGTATTGCTGTAGAAAGTCAAACAAGACATAAGGTCGTTGGCCTTAGTCTCATATTGTGGGTAGTACAAAGCGGTGACGTTATGAGTTTCACCAATCGAGGTGATTACCGCTGCGTTGTCGATGATATAGCCTTGGACGCTGCCACTCTTATTTTGGGCTACGCCAACCGAGGAAACATATCCTTCCGGCCAGCCCAAAGATTCATCATAGGAGGCGATGAAGCCAATCATGTAGTTATCGGTTCCAGAGGCGAATAAGCTGACCTTGCCATAATCATTGGAGACTATGCCGGTGCTTTCTTCGCTTAAGGTAATTCCGGTATTAATGCGATAACCGACACGATATTGAGGATAAGCAGTCGCATAAATAAGGCAGAAGACGAAGGAGAGAATGAAATTAACTACAACGCCGGCAAGCAAAATGATGAGGCGTTTCCAAAGCGATTTAGCTTCCAAAGAACGTTCGAGTGGAATCGGGTTCCCGTTTGCGTCCAGCATTTCGTTTGGACCAACTTCTTCGCTTTGGACATATTCCTCGCCTTTGCGTTTGGCGTCTTTTTCCTGAGCCTCAGCAGAATACATGGAAACATACCCACCCAATGGGATAACACGTAAGGAGAAAGTTGTTTCGCCTTTCTTGCGACGCTTAGAAAAAATCTTCGGACCAAAGCCGATGGAGAATTCTCCGCAATAAACGCCGAATATTTTAGCGAAGAAAAAGTGGCCAGCCTCGTGGGCGGACACCAAAATACCTAAAATCGCGATAAGGAGAACGACAGTCAAAATGATATTCAAAGCTTGGCTCATATTCCCTCCTTATCTATTTCTAATCCATTGACGAGTCAATGAATCTACCTTTTTCAAATCGTCTAGCGATGGGTCAATTATATTGGAGATGGACCTCAAAGCCAATTGACAGGAATATACAATGTCCGAATATTTCATCTTATTTTCTAGAAAAAGATGAACGGCTTCTTCATCGGCGGCATTGAGGATTGTTAAGGCCGCACCGCCCATTTTCTTGGCTTTCTTACATAAATCAACGGCCGGAAATCTTTTGCCATCAAATTTCACAAAATCGTATGGCAATTCATCCAAAGAATCGACCAAGATAACATCGTCATAAGAAACATCGCCTTCTCGTAAGGCATATTCGATTGGGCCTTTCATGTCTGGCTTACCTACTTGAAGAAGATAGGTGCCATCTTTTAGTAAAAGACCAGAATGGACGTAGGATTGAGGATGAACGACCACTTCAATCTGCTTTGGATTAAATCCGAATAGTTCGCAAGCTTCAATGACTTCGAAGCCTTTGTTCATCAACGTGGAAGAATCGATAGTAATCTTCTCGCCCATCTTCCAAGACGGATGTTTCAAAGCATCCTCTTTGGTGACTTTATCAAAATCGACATCCTTGAAATAGAATGGACCACCGCTGGCAGTCAAAATAACCTTGTCGATTTTCTTATCATTCTCGTGCAAACATTTGGCAATCGCGACGTGTTCCGAATCAATGGGCCAAAGTTTGCCGTTATGTTCCTTGAGGGCTTTCTTAATCAAGGCCCCGCCGCACACTAAAGATTCCTTATTGGCAAGGCAAAGGATTTTATCGTTCTCCAACGCATACACACTCGGTTCCAAACCAGCGAAACCCAATAGGGCATTGACTACCATTTCGGCCGATGAATCTTTAATTAAATTCAATAACCCCTTATCGCCAAAATACCAATTGATTTCCGGATATTTTTCTTTAAAAGAGGCCATATCCGCTTCATTTTTGACGCAGATATGCTTACAAAAAGGAAATCTCTCGATAATGGAAGGGAGGCATTGCACACGGGTGCCTACGCTCACGCCTAACAAACGAAAAGAAGAGGGATCGCCCTCTAACAATTCGATAGTTTGGCTACCAATGGAGCCAGAAGCCCCAAGCAAAACGAGAGTCCTCATTTATAGGACCCATCCTTGGACGAAGAAAGAAATGATGATGGCGGTACCTAGGCTAGCAAAGATTGGCGAATCGAATCTATCCAAGATCCCACCGTGTCCCGGAAGCAAATTGGAGAAGTCTTTGATTTCCTCGCTGCGCTTAATGAGTGAGAAAGCCAAATCCCCTAAGGTGCCGATAAGCGGCATTAAGATTCCTAAAATAACGATGCCCCACCAATGGTCCATGTCCAAGGCTGGGATAACCGGATAATTCAATCCAGCCATCAAGAACATAATGCCCATGCCAATGGCGGCGCCGAAAGCCCAGCCAATGAAGAATCCTTCCCATGTCTTCTTTGGGGAGATTCTCGGGTTCATCTTATGCTTGCCAAATAGCATCCCGCCGAAATATGCAAAGACGTCGGTTAAGGAACAAACGGCGTATACAACGAATAACAATCCAGCCGACCAAGCCCACTTGAATCCATAAGCGTTCGTATCAATCGATGAATAAACGCCATAGGCGACAAATGGGAAGAAACGGCAGACAAGCATAGCTTGGAGGCCTAAAGCCACCAAGAAAGTGAAGGCAAATAGATGGGCGATGTCCTTAAAATTAAGTTTCTCATCCAAAATACCAGTTAAGAAATAAATCATCAGGCATAAGCCAATGATGGTAATGGGCACATTCAATTGAGCGAAGGAGTCTTCGAGTTGGAAAACGAAAGTCGTTCCCGCTTCTTTGGCGGCCATCGCATTTTGAACGTTGTTATCAATTAACGGCCAAAAGATAAGAACGTACCCGAAAATATAGGTAAGAACCCAAACCCATGGTTGGAATTTCTTCTTGGCGGATTTGATGATTTCATAAATTCCGAAGCCCGCTAGCAAAGCGATGAAGGCCATCATGACCCAGCCACCGAAAATAAGAGCTACCAAGAAAGTTGCCACCAAAGGAATCGCCACTAAGGTGCGAGTCTTGATGCTGGTCTTTTGTTCCGAGGTTAGCTCGTTAGGCTGTATTTTCTTTGTTTCGCGATCTTCGGTATTTGGCATTTAAGTTAGATAGAAAGAATCTCTTTCGTTTTGGCTTCCAAAATCTCATCGACCTGTTTGTTAACGGCATCGACTTCCTTTTGGATATCTTCTTGGACTCTCTTTTGATAGTCCTCAGTCATTTCTTCGTCAGACTTGACCAAGTCCATGAAGTCACGACGGATATTACGGATAGCGACTTTGCTTTCTTCGGCAATGCGCTTGGCATCCTTGGCGACGTTCTTACGAACTTCTTCGGTCATCGGAGGGAAGACCAAACGGATGCAATCACCTTCGTTTTGTGGGTTGATACCAATGTTGGCGGCCGCAATAGCCGCGCTAATTGTCTTGATATCTTCTCTGCTATATGGCTTAACGAGAAGCTGACGTGGCTCTGGCATAGAGATTTGGCAAAGGGAATTGATATCCATCTGTTCTCCGTAATAATCGCATTTGATCCCGACTAAAAGAGCAGGATTCGCTCTTCCGGAACGAAGCTTCGAAAAGTTGTAGTTCAACGCATCGACGCATTTTTTGAGAGATTCTCTCGCTTCAGTTACTAATGGATCCATATTTACTCCTTGCTGACAATGGTACCTAAATCTGCTCCGCAGACGACATCTTTTAATACTTCTGGGGAAGCCATGTTGAAGACTCTGATATCGATGTCGGTGTCTTCGAGCATCGCCACCGCGGTCAAATCCATGACCCCTAATTTTCTTTCGAGCACTTCTCTGAAAGTGATCTTCTTGATCAATTTGGCATTTGGGTTAACGCGTGGATCATCGTCCAAGACACCCTCGACGCCGTTCTTGCCCATAAGGATGGCTTCGGCTCCGACTTCTTTGGCTCTTAAGGCCGCCGCGGAATCCGTGGTGAAGAATGGGTTGCCTGTTCCACCGGCGAAGATAACGACTCTTCCTTCCGCCATATGGTGGATGGCTTTTCTTCTAAGATACGGTTCGCAGACCTGCGGGACGTTGATGGAACTCATGACGCGGCATTCCATGCCCGCCGCTTCAATAGCGGATTGCAAAGCCAAGGCGTTGATGATGGTTCCTAACATGCCCATATAATCGGCGACGGAAGCTTCGATGCCGATCTTCTCGGCTAAGCGTCCTCTCCAGATGTTGCCAGCACCGACGACCACGCCGACGCTGACCCCTAGTTCTTTAACGCTCTTGATGGCCTTGGCGACATTCGCTAATTGAGCGTTGTCGAGAATGGTCGAATCAGAGCGATCGGCCAGGGATTCGCCGCTGATCTTGATGATGACTTTTTGGTATTTAGGTTTCATATTGCTACTATTATACAAAGAAAGAGCCCCTAGGGCTCATTTTTTTGTAAAGATTAGGCCAAAAGAAAAAATCCCCGCCATAAAGCAGGGATTTCATCGATAAGTTGTGGCTTATTCTTTGACAATGCCTTCACCGACTTGGTAGCGGACGAAGGAAATGACTTCGATGCCTTTTTCCTTGAGGAACTGGCCGACGGTCTTGCTGTCATCGAGCAAGAACGGTTGAAGGGCTAAGCAGCTCTGGGATAAGACCTTGTCGACTTTGCGTTCGACGATGTTGGCTAACATCGCCTCTGGCTTGTTGGCAAGTTTTGGATCATCGTGCACTTCAGCGAGGGCGATGTTCTTTTCTCTTTCTCTGTCAGCAGCTGGGACGTTGTCCAAGTTGATGTAGAGAGGGGAGTTGGCAGCGATGTGCATGGCGATTGGCTTAGAGACTTCTGGATCATCCTTGGAAAGAACGACGATGACGCCGATCTTGCCAGCCATGTGAGAATAAGTGCCATAAGCTTGGCCTTCTTCCTTTTGGAAGATTTGGTAACGGCGGAAGTCGAGCTTTTCACCGCAAGCGAGAGCGCAGTCATTCAAGTCGCCAGCGACTAATTCCTTAGCTTCTTCGATGGTGGCTGGCTTATTCTTCAAGACCTTCTCGGCGACGGTGTTGGAGAAAGCGATGAACTTGTCGGAAGCAGCGACGAAATCGGTTTCGCAGTTGGTTTCGACGATGACGGCAGCACCGCACTTGTCGCAAACCTTGATGGTGGTCAAGCCTTCGCTGGCGGTTCTGCCGGCACGCTTGGCCTGTTTGGCGATGCCCTTCTCACGGAGAAGGTCGATGGCCTTTTCGATGTCCCAATCACATTCTTCGAGAGCGTGCTTGCAATCCATCATGCCAGCACCGGTTCTCTCACGGATGGACTTGATTAATTCAATTTGATTTCCCTGAGCCATTATTTGGTCTCCTCAGCCTTTGGGGCTTCTTCAGCAACTGGAGCCTCAGCGGCAGGAGCTTCCTCAGCGGATTCTTCGGCGTTCTTGCCTTCTTTGGCAGCTTTTCTAGCAGCGAAACGAGCCTGGCGTTCGGCCTGCATCTTGGCATAACGTTCTTCGCGTTCCTTGCGGGCTTTGCGGATGGCGGCACGGCGCTGTTCGTTGATCATATCGGCGTTCTTGACGGCATCCTTCATGGTGGCCTCTTCGCCTTCGTCTGGGACATAGGCGATTTCGGTGATACCACCCTTGGCTTCGACGATAGCATCGGTTAAGACGCCAACGAGAAGTTTGATGGCGCTGGTGGCGTCATTGTTGGATGGGATTGGGAAGGTGACTAAGTCTGGATCATCGTTGGTATCGCAGATGGCGAATACTGGGATGTGAAGAGCAGTGGCTTCCTTAACGGCGTTGTGCTCAATGCTTGGATCGACGACGATCAAAGCCTGTGGCAAACGACGCATTTCCTTGATGCCTTCAAGGTTCTTGGATAATTTGTCTAATTCTTTGCGGAGTAAGGCGACTTCTTTCTTTGGAAGCTTGTCGAAAGCTCCGGATTCTTCCATACCCTGTAAATCCTTCAAGCGGCGAGTGCGGCCGAGGATAGTGCGGAAGTTGGTGAGAGTGCCACCGAGCCAACGGTGGGTGATGTAGAAGCTGCCGGAACGGGTGGCTTCTTCGATAACGATTTGCTGAGCCTGGTTTTTGGTACCGACGATGAGAACCTTGCCGCCGTTTTCGACGATGGTCTTCAAAGCGGCATAAGCGGCTTTGGTTTGCTCAACGCTCTTAGAAAGATCGATGAGGTAGATGCCGTTGCGGGCGCCATAGATGTAGCGGCCCATCTTTGGGTTCCAACGACGGGTCTGATGACCGAAGTGGACACCGGCATTCAAGAGTTTTTTGATCGTGATGATCGGGGCGTTTGGATCGTGAACGATCTCGTCCATGGTTGGTTCGGCAACTTCGGCCTGAACTTCAACCTCGTTTAATTCGTCACTCATTTTGTGACCTCCATTTGTTTTTAGACCTCCTCCAGTTCGAACACCTGACCACCCATTCGCTTTTTAAGCTACTTTGCCCGAATGGGAACACGGCGGTGAATTCCCGGAGTGTGCATAAGCTCCTATGCAGAGCCGAGACGTATACTATCACGTATGCAAGGAAGAAAAAAGAACTTCCGTTAAGGAAGCTCTCATTTTGCCTGTTTTCAGTCCTTTTTCTTGGCCCTCGGGAAGAAAGCCTCGTACTGATTCTTCATGTTTTCCTTGGTGACATGAGTGTAAACCTGAGTGGTATTGAGACTCTCATGGCCGAGGACTTCTTGGATGACTCTGAGGTCCGCCCCACCTTCTAAAAGGTGTGTGGCGAAAGTGTGCCTGAATTCATGTGGATGAAGCCCATAGTAGCAACCCGTCTTTCTTTCCACTTCCTTGAGGATATATTCCAAGCCCCTGGTGGTTAATGGATCACCTTTCGCCGAAAGGAAGAAAGTCGTGGCTAATTTAGAACTTGTGTGGCGGCTCAAAAGGACGGGGCGATACTCTTTTTGGTAGGCCTTCATGGCGATGCTGGCCGTCTTCGAGAACGGAACCAAGCGTTCCTTTTTGCCTTTGCCGAAAATCCTAATCATTCGGTTGGAATAA
>CAYPED010000021.1:0-8415 GCA_964409745.1 uncultured Staphylococcaceae bacterium
CGAGATGCTCAAATGCCATCATTGTGGCTATGTCGAACTCTATCCTCAGAAGTGTCCTGAATGTGATTGCCGCCGTTTGATGAGAACTGGTTTTGGCACCGAAAGAGTAGTCAAAGAGCTTCAAGATTTATTCCCGACTTGCAAGGTCGAACGACTTGATACAGACGTAACAAAGAAAAGCGGCAATTTGCATGCGACATTGACGTCTTTTTATGAGCATAAAGCCGATTTTCTTGTCGGAACTCAAATGATTGCCAAAGGCCATGACTTCCCAGACGTTACTTTATCAGCGGTTATTTCAGCAGATGTTGGATTGAATAATCCTAGTTATAGAGCTGCTGAAAGAACTTTTGATTTGATTGCCCAGGCCGTAGGCAGAAGCGGGCGTTCTACTAATGAAGGAACGGCCTTGATCCAAACTTACAATCCTCAGCATTACGCTATCGTTTTAGGAGCGAAGCAAGACTACGAATCCTTCTACGAACGTGAAATGAAAGAACGCAAAAACGGAATGTATCCTCCGTTTGTCAATTTAATGTTATTGAACTTTAAAGGTGCTAACGAAGAACGCGTTATTGCCGCTGCTAGAGACTTCAAAAACACCATCGATATCGAAGCCTTTGAGAACGTCACCATCATTGGGCCAATGGTCCCTTACTACGCTATCCAGGATGGCAAATATGTCAGAAACCTCCTTATCAAATACAAAGTGAGAGACAACCTTGGAACCTACGTCGAATCCCTAATCAAGCGCTTCTCGGGCAAGGGCGGTATCGATATTTCCGTAAATATCGACCCATTGGATTACTAAACACTCGATGATATAATCATCAGCGGAGTGTTTTAACTATGATTGCAATTTCGGTTTTTGGCTTAGACCAATTCGTGGTCGGCAAGTACAGCAGCGAGCATACCCAAAATCTCGCTCAAGCTTATGAATGTGATGAAGACGAGATCAACTTCTGTGCCCCAGAAAGCATGATCTTCCATAAAGGTGTCGAACAGACTTCTTGGAATTCTTTGATTGTCATTTCAGCTGAAGAAAAATATCGTCCTTTCGAAGAAAAGGTCGCCAATTATATTCTTAGCACCTTGAAGGACTTCTGCATCCATATCGAAATCCGTTTTGAATATTACCGTGACAATTCGGCTTACAAACTCATCAATGATGACTACCCTCTTTACCTGACGGAGAAAAACATCGTCAGCGTCGATGATGAATACAACGATAAAGACGTTGAAGAAATCAGCGAAGAAGAGGTTTATACCGGCAACGTTTTCGAAGGCATGGACGAAAAACTTGAGAAAGCCTTCAATCCGGAAAATTACAAAGACAAGAAATAAGGAGGTTCTCTTATGCAAGAACTAGATCTTTCCCTTACGATTCTCAACGACATTATCGATAACGACGAGTCGTTTGCCGAAGCCTTGAAGAAAGTATTCAAAGCCGATGTCGATAAGCGTCCGTATCGCGCTGCGGTGGCGGCTTTGGTCGGATGCGAATTAAGACATCACATCTTGTTCGGTTATCTTTTGAATGACATGGACTTAAGCGAGGAAGAAAAACGTTATGTTTCCCTCGTTTTGAGCAATATCGCTTTCGTTAAGAAACTCGATGTCGAAGCTGTAAAGAAAGCTTTGAATGAAAAGCTTGGTGAGAAAGCCTCTATCGTCAACGCATTAATTGCGACCGCTGAGGCTGGCAAGTCCTTCATTCCTGAAGACATGAGCCGTACCTCCAATCGTTATCTTTCCTTAAGATACAACACTCCGGAATGGGTCCTTAAGATCTGGCAGCATTACGGATTTGGCACTACCTACAAGATTTTGAGGAAGAATTCCGTTCCTAATGTCGCTACTTTGCGTGTGAGAGACCCGCTTAGCGTGGCCGAATTATGCGAGCGTAACTCTGATTTTGTCCCATCCGCCGTCGATGGCATCGTTAGCTATAAAGGCAAGATCGCCATTCGCAAGATTCCTGAATTCCAACGCGGCGAACTTTTCCTCGAAAAGCCGGGCATTAAAACGGTCATCGATCGTTTCATTATCGAAGAGCCGAAAGAATTGATGGTCTACGAAGGCGGAAACGATTCCTCCTTGCTTTACGAAATCCTTGAAACTTACAAAGATTCCATTGGCATCAATTTGGTAGTCAAGAACATGGATGACCACATGCTCGTTGGCAAACAAATCAGAAAATGCGATTTGAAGAACGTTAATTTCTTTGCTGCCGAATCCGATTCCATGAACGCTGGTATCTCCAGACTTCAGGACTTGGTCATCGTCTCTCCAAAGAGCACTGATTTCGACAAAATCCGTGAAGAACCTGACTATCTTTTGCACTTCCATAAGCAGGAAGGCGAAGGAAAACTCTACACCGATGAAAAGGACACTCTTGAGAATTGCGCTAAGTTCGTTGCCGAGAATGGCACTTTGGTCTATATGATCCGTACCATCTCCAAAAAGGAAGGACACAACCTTATCAATGCTTTCTTGGCCAACCACCAGGAGTTCCATTTAATCGAAGAAAAGCAGATGTTCCCATTCGAAGCCAATGAGACTGCCTTATATTATGCGGCCATGATGAAACAGACTTTGAATGTCAAAGAATCCGTTCCTCTCTCCCCACTTCTTACCGAAGTCCCAAACGCCAGCGCCATCCATAACGCTAAATGCAGCGAGAAATAATCAGCATGAAAGACAATCTATTCGGATATTCTCTGAGTCATCTCAAAGAGAAGTTGATTTCAATGGGCGAAAAGCCTTTTAGGGCCACCCAACTTTTTCAGTGGATTTATCAGAAAAACGTCCTCGATTTTAATGAGTGGAGCGATGTTTCAAAGAAATTCCGCGATGTTTTGAATGAGCAATTCTCTTTGGAACTCCCAAAAGTCTTCACTCAGCAAGTCTCTTCTGACGGAACAGTGAAGATGCTTTTGGAAATGGAAGATGGGGCCAAGGTTGAGACCGTCTTGATGCGTTACGACTATGGCAACGCCGTCTGCGTTTCTTCCGAAGTCGGATGCTCGATGGGCTGTGCCTTCTGCGCTTCGGGTTTAATCAAGAAAACCAGGAACCTTACCGCTGCTGAAATGGTTGGTCAGGTAATGAGAATAAACGACTTCCTATCAAATGAAGGTCAAAGAGTCACCCATATCGTGGTTATGGGAACTGGTGAACCATTCGATAACTATGACAATGTCATGGAATTCATCCGTATCATGAATGAAGCCCACGGTTTGGCCATTGGGGCTAGACATATAACTGTCAGTACCTGCGGTTTGGTTGAGGGCATCAGAAAGTATGCAAATGAAGGCCTTCAAATCAATTTGGCCATCTCGCTTCACGCCCCAAATCAAGAAATTAGATCCAGGCTCATGCCTATCGCTAGAAAATACGACCTTAACGAATTAATGGAGGCCGTCAAATATTATGAGCATACCGCTGGTCGTCGAGTGACCTTCGAATATATCCTTATTGATGGCATCAATGATGGCATCGAACAAGCCGACGAACTAAGCGATTTAATCCGCGGAACATTGGCTTATGTAAACCTCATCGTATATAACGCCGTTAAGGAAAAGCCATTCAAACGCCCTTCCGAAAATAGAGTCTCGGCCTTCTATGACCGACTCAAAAAGAGAGGCGTCAATTGCACCATCCGCAAGGAGTTTGGTGGCGATATCGATGCGGCTTGCGGCCAGCTTAGGGCCAAATACGAGAAAGGAAAGGAGACCAAATGAAGAAAGAAACCATAGTTTATGAAGGCTCCTTTGCTTTCAAAACCGATATCGGCAAAGTGAGAGATAACAACGAAGACCAAGCCAAGGTCATCGTCAATGACGAAGGCGATGTTTTCATCGGCGTGGCGGACGGCATGGGCGGTGCCAATAAAGGCGACCTTGCCTCCAAAATGGCGTTGAAGATCCTTCGCGAAGAATTCGTTCAGAAGAAACATTTCGTTGCCAAGCCAAGAAACAAGATTTGGCTTACTTTGGCCATCAAGAAAGCTAACAAAGCCATATTTGACATGTCCCAAGAAGACCCTTCTTTCCAGGGAATGGGCACCACTTTGACTTGCTGCTTAATCATCGGGGACACCCTTTATTTAGCCAATTTAGGCGACTCCCGCACATATTTGGACGATGGAAACGAACTGAAACAGATTTCCGAAGACGAGACTTACGCCGCTTATTTGGTGAAAACCAACCAAATCACTCCGGAAGAAGCCAAATCTCATCCAGATCGTCACGTTTTGATGAATGCGTTAGGCATTTATCCATCCTTGTCGTTGCAAATTGCCGTCCTTCCGTATGCCGGGGAGAAGGTCCTTTGCTGCACCGATGGTCTTTATAACCAAGTCAGCGACGAGGCCATTCACGCCATCATTTCGACTGACGATAGACCAGATCAAAAGGTTAATACCTTGATTGGCACCGCCAATGCCGCGGGCGGAACTGACAATTGTGGCATTGCTTATTGGGAGTGCATCTGATGCTTAAAGTCGGCGATAACTTAAACGGACGCTACCATATCGATGGTCGAATCGGCCATGGCGGTATGGCGGATGTTTTCGAAGCGTACGATTCCGTTAATCGCCGCAGAGTCGCCATCAAGATTCTTCATCCGGAGATTGTCAAAGACGAGAAGAACGTCGAAAGCTTTATGAACGAATGCAAAGCGGTCTCCTCCCTTTATAGCCAAAACATTGTTTCTATCTATGACTATGGCACCTATGATGGTTTGCCGTTCATGGTCAACGAATACGTGAAAGGGCAAACTTTGAGAGAAAAACTAAATTTCTCGACAACCGGCGCTCTTTCCAGCAAGGAATCCGTTTCGATAATCAATCAGCTTCTTGATGTTTGTATTTATATTCACGAACATGGCATCGTCCATCGCGACATTAAGCCAGAGAACATTTTCTATTCCTCGGACGGAACGGTAAAGATTACCGACTTTGGCATTTCGACCGGAATCGGGGAAAAGATTGTTGGCGATAAAGTTGACGGAACGGTGGAATATTCCGCTCCGGAAATTTTAACTGGCAAGAGTTCCACTCCATCGGCAGACATTTATGCCATCGGTATCATTTTCTTCGAAATCTTGGTTGGGCGTTTGCCATTTACCGGCAAGACAACCGAAGAGATTGCTTGTAAGCAAATCAAAGAGCCAATGCCTCTGGCTTCAGAAATAAGAAAAGACATTCCGAAGACTTTTGACGAAGTAATTATCAAGGCCACCAAGAAACGTCCTTCCGAACGTTATCATTCCGCCAAGGAATTCAAAGAAGACCTCGCCAAAGCGGTCCAAGAGGCCGGCAATTTAAAAGAAAGGAAAGGCTTCCTAAGAAGATTTTTTGGATTTAAATAATGAAGAACCTACACGATTATCACTATCCAGCCGCCAATCCATCCTTATTGGCAGCCGACAAAAGCAGAATCAAAGAAGAAATACTTTTCGCTGAGGAATGCGGCGCTCGTTTCATCCATATCGATGTGATGGATGGAAAGTTCGTTCCAGCCATTTCCTTAAGCCTCCAATTCGTCAAGGATTACGCCCATGTCCATCATATGGTCAACGACGTTCATTTGATGATCGAAGAGCCATGGAAATATGTTAGAGATTATGCTGAAGCGGGAGCCGATATCGTCACCTTCCATTACGAGGCTTGCCCAAATGCCGAGAAAATCGAAGAAACCATTAAAAATATCGTTTTAGGTGGGGCGAATGTCGGAATTTCCATTAAGCCGAATACCCCAGTCTCGGTCTTGAAACCATATTTGACTAAGGTCAATTTAATTCTCTTAATGTCGGTTGAACCGGGCAAAGGTGGCCAAAAGTTCATGATGGAGAGTTTAAAGAGGCTTGACGATATCCGCGATTTATTTAAAGAAATAAAGCCTGTAGACCGCCCAATACTTGAAATTGACGGTGGAATTAATGAAAATAGTGCTAAGCTGGCCAGTGATAATGGCGCTGAAATTTTAGTAGCGGGTAGTTATTTATATGGTCACGACGACTTCAAGGCTAGATTGCAATTTTTAGAAAATTCGGAGGGTGAAAAGCGATGAACCTCTTTATCGACAACGCTGCCAGGGAAAGCTTGATTAGAATGGGATTCTATTTCGGAATCGCCTGCCTTGTCGTCTTCCCGATTATGATGATGATCTATATTTCTTACGCCAAGAAACAAGACCATGTCCCATTCCATTATCGCAACTGTTTCCCCTATGAAGCTTATATTGACAAGGAAAAGAACCAAGATAAGTTAGCCAGAGCCCTTCAGGTCATGGTCTTGATTGCCACTTTGGTGCCATCTATCTTCAGTTTGAGCGCCTTCGTCAACAGCAAAGTCGATACCAACTTCAATATTTATAATTCCTTCTTCTTGGTCTTATCGGTTTTGGCCGCTGTCGGTTTTCTTCTCATCAGCATCATTCCTCTTAAGAGCCCAAGAAGTCATCTTATCGTTTACTTCGCCTTCTTGGCCACGATGATCTTAAAGAAGACCGTCGGTGGTGTTACCTTATTGCAATTAGGCGCCGAATGGAGCGACGCCACCAAGATCATCGGCATCGTCGTTCTCGTTACCTTATTGGTCGAAATCTTCCTCTTGGTCAATCCTAAGCTTAAGACTTGGGACAAGCTTGAAAGAGTCACCAACAGCAAAGGCGAAGAAGTCTTGGCCCGTCCAAAGTGGTTCGTCCTTGCTTATTCTGAATGGATCGTCTTCGGAGTTGGCATCATCGTCGACATTCTTATGACCGTTGGTATCTATCTTGCCAAAGTGGCCGTTAACGGCTAATCAATAAAAAATAGAAGCACTCCTGATGGGGTGCTTTTTCTTTTGAGGGCAAGAAAAAAACCTCGCAGATGCGAGGCTTAATTCTCATATGGATTAGTCGGCTTTCTTAGCGTCACGGTTTAAGGAACGCCAAGCACGGGAACTCATGCGAACCTCGACAACCTTGCCATTGATGTTAACTTTGTGTTTCTGAAGGTTAACGCCCCAAGTGCGACGAGTCGCACGGACGCTGTGGCTGCGGTTATTACCGCTCATAGGACCTTTTCCACTGATTGGGCAAACTCTGGACATGTCTTTTACCTCGTATTTCGCGATAAAACGCTTTGAAAATATATCACAACGCAAATAAGGTAGCAACTCTTTTATAAAAGAGATATTTCTATCGCTTATTTCATAACTTTATTGGCTTAACTTTAATAAGCGAAGAAAAAGAGTATAGTAGTCTAGGCCGTCAGCGTATGCATGTGTCATTCCTGGATTATATTCAGGAATTTCCTAAGCGTCGCGCATAGACGGATTAAGAATTTCTTGAGAGGTAATTTCATGAGCTACGATCCACGCTTGATTGAACCTAAATGGAGAAAATATTGGGCTGACAACAACACTTTCTACTGTGATACCCACGATTTCTCCAAGCCTAAATACTATGTTCTCGACATGTTCCCATTCCCATCTGCTCAGGGCTTGCATGTCGGTCACCCAGAAGGCTACACCGCGACCGATATCGTCGCCAGAATGAAGAGAATGCAAGGCTACAACGTCCTCCATCCGATGGGTTGGGACGCTTTCGGTTTGCCAGCGGAGCAATTCGCCATCAAGAACAACGTTCATCCAGAAGCCTTTACCAGAAAGAATATCGATAACTTCCGCAATCAGATTCAGATGCTTGGCATGTCTTATGACTGGTCCAAGGAATTTGCCACCATCGATCCGGATTATTATAAATGGACCCAGTGGATCTTCTGCCAGATGTTCAAACACGATTTGGCTTATGTTGCCGATATCCCTGTTAACTTCTGCCCGGAATTGGGAACCGTTTTAGCTAACGAAGAAGTCATCAACGGCGTCTCTGAACGCGGTGGCTTCCCAGTCATCCGCATGCCGATGAGACAATGGATTTTAAAGATTACCGCTTATGCCGATCGTCTCGAAAAGGACCTTGATGGCCTTAACTGGCCGAAGGGCACCTTGGATATGCAACGCAACTGGATTGGCCGTTCCGTCGGTGTCCAAATCACCTTCAAGATGGAGAAAACAGAAGATACCTTCGATGTTTTCACCACTCGTGTCGATACCTTATATGGCTGCACTTATTGCTGCTTAGCCCCAGAACATCCATTGGTCGCTAAGCTAGTTACCCCAGAACAAAAAGAAGCGGTTGAGGCCTATGTCAAAGCCACCCAGGCTAAGTCCGATATGGATAGAACCACCCTCGAAAAAGATAAGACGGGTGTCTATCTCGGCGTCAATGCCATCAACCCAATCAACGGAACCATTATCCCGGTTTATGTAGCCGACTATGTTCTTGGTTCCTATGGAACCGGTGCGGTTATGGCCGTCCCTGCTCATGATGATAGAGACTATGCTTTTGCTAAGAAACACGGTCT
>CAYPED010000021.1:8425-8950 GCA_964409745.1 uncultured Staphylococcaceae bacterium
GATTCAAGTCCTCGAAGGAGATATCTCTTCCGAAGCGATGACCGGAGATGCTAAGCATATCAACTCCGAATCCGCTAACGGTTTGAATATCGCCGAAGCCAAATCGGTTATTACCGAGCTCTTAGAAGAAAAGGGTGCTGGTAAGGTGGTTGTTAATTACAAGCTCCGTGACTGGACCTTCTCCAGACAACGTTATTGGGGTGAACCAATCCCAGCCTTCAAGACCGAAGATGGGGTTGAGCATGTCGTCGATGATGATGAATTGCCATTGGTTCTTCCGAATATGGAAGACTATCGTCCGGGAAAGGACGGCAAGCCACCACTTAATCGCGCTCCGAAAGAATGGCTTAACTTCGAATACAAAGGACAAAAAGCCGTCCGTGAAACCAACACCATGCCTCAGTGGGCTGGTTCCTCTTGGTATTATCTCCGCTTCATTGATCCAAAGAACCCGAATGCCATCGCCGATCCTGAGTTGTTGAAGCACTGGCTCCCAGTCGACCTTTATATCGGTGGTCAGGAACA
>CAYPED010000022.1:0-947 GCA_964409745.1 uncultured Staphylococcaceae bacterium
TCCAAGTCGACGGTTCCGACAAATTCGCGGGACTTATTCAAGACGAAGATGGTATAGACGGTTTCGGCTTCGCGACCAATCTCTCTGATTTTGGCGATGGTATCACCGACTTTCTCTTCTTTCTTGAATTCCAAGAACTCGGTGGTCATGATGGCTCCGGCGGTTCCATCCTTATATTTAAGCAAGGCGTTGATGTCGTGGCGCATGTCCTTATCGGCAGCGCGTAAGACACGGATGGCTAAGTTAGCTGGCATATCACCGACCGTATCGGCCAAGTCGTCAGCGTATTGTTCAGCGATCAAGGCCACCAATTCCTTATCGGTCATGGCCTTAATCAATTCTTCTTTTTTATCTTGCGATAATTCATCGAAGATCGGAGCGGTTTCGGCTGGGGTGCCTTCTCTGAAAAGGAAGATTAATTCGGTGATTTCCAGATTGTTGGCCGCTTCGGCGATATCGATGTCTTGGACGGTATCAAAAAGATTCTTCAAGGCCGCTTTATCGCGAGACTTGATGATGCGTTCGAGCTCTTCGGTGGTAACGGTGGTGACGTTATACTCCTCTAAGGATTCTTCTTCCTTATTTTCTGGCTCTTGGTTTTCTTTTTTCTCGTCCAATTCTTCCATGCCGTTAATATACCTATTTTTTTGAACATGGAATATATTTTTTTGCTTTTTCTTCTTTTAAGAAGTGGGATGGGTAATATAATAATTCACGTCCAGGAGAAATATTTTATGGAAGAACTTAAATTTATCGTCGAAACCTCTGCCCGTCATATCCACGTCTGCCAGAAGACTTTGGATTATTTGATGGACGCTCCAGAAGGCACTGCCAAATTAAATGTCCGCAAGGAATTGTCTCAGCCAGGCCAATTCGCCTCTGATGTCAAACTTGACTTAGTCGGCCCTGTTAACCCAAAGACCGGAAAACCACGTGTCATCACCGGT
>CAYPED010000022.1:957-8634 GCA_964409745.1 uncultured Staphylococcaceae bacterium
ATCACCGGTGTTTCCATCCTTGGCCCAACCCGTTCCGCTGACCAGGTTGAATTGTCCTTAACCGATGCCCGTTCCTTGGGTGTCACCGCTCCGATCAGAGAATCCGGTGACCTCGCTGGCTCTGCTCCAGTCATCTTAAGAAACCCACTTAACGGCAAAGAACTTGAAATTAAAGAAGGCGTCATCATTGCCAAGCGTCATATCCATATGACCCCAAAAGATGCCGAAGCCTTCGGTGTCAAGAATGGCGAAATCGTCAAGGTCTTAGTCACCGGTACCGGCAGAGAGACCGTCTTTGGCGACACCGTCGTCCGTGTCTCTGAGAAGTACGCCCTTGCCATGCACATCGACACCGATGAAGCCAATGGCGCCGCTTGCTCTGGAACCATCTACGGAACCATCGTCAAATAATGGAAAAGACGATCTCCTATACCCCGAAAGGCGTTTGTGCCCGTCGCATCGACATCGTCATTGATGGCGATATCGTGAAGAAAGTCACCTTCATCGGTGGCTGCGCCGGCAACACCCAAGGCGTTTCTCGTTTGGCCGAAGGAAGGAAGGTTCAGGAGCTCATCGATATCTTGAGCGATGTCAAATGCGGTGGAAGCCGCACCCATGATACTTCTTGCCCCGCCCAATTCGCCTTAGCCTTAAAGGAAGCCTTAGAACAGAAATAGGGAGCTCACACTCCCTTTTTCTTTGCTTATTTAAAAAGCAAGGTATACTCAAACCGATACATATGAGCACGGAAATCGAAGTGAAAACGGATACCGAAGTGCTTCCAGAAGAAACAGAGAAGAAAGACTCTTCTCCGGCTTTTAGGGAGCAAAAGAAGGCTCCTAAGAAGCCGAGGTCTTTTAATTTCACCATTCTCCGTATTTGCTTAGATGGAATGATGACCGCTTTATACATTGGTTTGTCTTTCTTAAAGATAAGAATAGGGAACGTTCAAATCAGTTTCGCTGCGATACCGCTTTGTTTTACCACCCTTACCTCTGGTCTTCCCGATGGTTTGGTGGTGGCTCTTTTAGGTTCTTTTGTTGAGCAATTAACCTCCGCTTATGGACTATCTCCAACCACCCCATTATGGATGGCCCCGCACCTTCTTAGGGTTCTAATCCTTTGGCTCTTTGACTTCGTTTCGAGGAGGAAAGGAAAGCCATTGTACGATAGGCCGGTTTGGTATTTCATCGGGATGATCGTTTCAGCGATCTTTCTGACAGCGTCTAACACCTTGGCCTTATGGCTGGATTCCTTAATCATTGGTTATGCGGTGGAGATAGTTTTAGTCGAGACCATCATACGTTTCGCGACTGGGATGGCTACCGCGGTGGTGACTGCCATCGTCTTGCTTCCAGTCATCAAGGCTCTTAAAAAGAATGGGGCTCTGGATAAATTGAGATCCTCCCCCTTGCATCCTTCTAAAAGAAAGGTAAAATCATAGCCACAAAAGTCAGACGTCAAGAAGCGTTTATAAGAACTGAGAAAAAACGCTAGCAACTCTGCTATAGCAGTAAGTGCTTGTTCTAGCCAGAACCCACATCTGGAACGACGTTTGAAGGGATCTCAGACTAGAGTCTCCCGCCGGTGGGAGGCTTTTTTGTAACTTGGAGGTTCCTATTATGGAAAAACGTTTATTCACCAGCGAGTCCGTCTCCGAAGGTCATCCTGATAAAGTCTGCGACCAAATCGCCGACGCTATTTTGGATGCCTGCTTGGAACAAGACCCGCATTCTCATGTTGCTTGTGAGGTTTTCGCCACCCGCGAATATGTCCTTATCTCAGGGGAAATTACTTCTAATGCCGTGGTTGACTATGCCGGCATCGCCCGCTCGGTCTTAAAAGATATTGGTTATACCAAACCAGAAATCGGCATTGGCTGCAACACCTGCCAAATTGATATCCGCGTCAAAGGTCAATCCCACGATATCGCTATTGGCGTCGATCATGGCGACATTCTCAAACAAGGCGCCGGTGACCAAGGCATTATCTTCGGCTATGCCTGCAATGAGACCAAAAACTACATGCCTT
This sequence comes from uncultured Staphylococcaceae bacterium, assembly GCA_964409745.1. Lineage (GTDB taxonomy): Bacteria > Bacillota_I > Bacilli_A > RFN20 > CAG-826 > UBA4951. Next base: position 2,989 of record CAYPED010000022.1, read on the forward strand.
TGGCCATTTCCATCGCCAACGACTTGATGAAGACCGCTACCGCTAAGCGCAAATCCGGCGAATTCAAACATTCCCGTCCGGATATGAAGGGACAAGTCACTATCGACTATACCGAGAAGACCCCAAAGGTTGACACCGTCCTCATGTCTTGCCAACACGACCCAGACTTCAACGAAGCGGAGTTCAAAAAATACATCCATGATCAAATCATGGTTCCAGTTGTTGAATCTTATGGATTAAACGCTGACTTTAAGACTTTGATTAATCCAACCGGCCGTTTTGAAATGGGCGGGCCAGACGGCGACACCGGTCTTACTGGTCGTAAATTGATCGTCGACACCTATGGTGGCTACTGCCGTAACGGTGGTGGCGCTCTCTCGGGCAAAGACCCATCCAAGGTTGATAGATCGGCTTCTTATTACGCCAGATATATCGCCAAGAACTTGGTGGCTGCCGGAGCCGCCGATAAGTTGGAAGTCCAACTTTCTTATGGCATTGGCATCGCTGAGCCATTATCCATCTCCATCGATACCTTCGGAACCGCTCATGTCGATGAAAACCTCATCCTTGAGGCGGTCAGAGAGAACTTCGATGCTAGACCAGGGGCTATCTCCTTGGCTTTCAACCTCACCAAGCCGAGCTTCAAGTATCGTTCCGTCTCCGTCTATGGTAGCTTCGGACACGATGAACTCAATCTTCCTTGGGAGAGATTGGATAAGGTCGAAGCCCTCAAAGCCAAGTTTAGTAAATAGTTAATGAAAGGTCCGTCAAAGTTAATTGGCGGGCTTTTTCTTAAGATAACCCCTAAAGGTTTATCTTGATAAAGGTAGGGCAGATTAGGATAATAATAAACGTTGTCAGCAGGATGACGGATTTTTGCTATCCATAGCCTGCTTACGATCTTAATCCGAATTGGTTTAGTCAATCTACCCGTTAGAGGAGAACCTCTAAATCAAGAAAGAAGGAAAATCATGAATCAGATCACCCAAGTTTTGACCACCTTGTTGCACTACAAGGTCGTGGTCAGAGACACCCTTGAATACGCGTTGGTCAAGGAAAACTACGACATCAATCTCTACAACGAGAAAAAACGCTCCATCTTAGTCGAATTGGAAGAGAAAACCCCTCTTCGCTCCATCTTGGACAATTCCGGCGAGAACGGACAGAAATTAGAAAAGACCATCCGCGATTGGTACGCCGAAGTCTATGGCGATGATTCCACCATCATCAAAGTCGCCACCGACAATACCATCCGCGTCGATCACGCCCAGCATAAGGCCATCTTTGAAGGCGTCGTCCCAATCCACGAGAACATCGAAGCCATGGTTCAGGGCATCATCAATGACGCCAAGTCCAAAGGCTTAGACGTCGCCGATGCCGAAAAGGCCGATTTGAACGAAGAAAGACTCTATAGAGCCGTTTGCTACATGACCATGGGCAACGAAGCCATCAAATTATTCAACGACTATAACCAGGCCCGCAGGGAAGCCAACGGTGCCGAAACCCCAGCCAGCCGTTTCATCGGCCAGGATTTAGGCAATGTCTTCAACCTCTTAATGCAGGTTAAGAACAACAACAACGGCCGCATCCACGACGCTGCTTATATGAAGGTCGCCGACGGTGTCGTCGCTTTGATTGAGAACATGACCGGCCGTCGCGATTTGCCAGAGGGCAAGAACTTCGGTCAGGTTATGAATGAAACCCAACAGACCATCGGCGCTTACGTCCAGGCTGTTGAACCAGATTTCAGAAACACCTACCTCCCGCTTATCAATGAATTGGTGAACATCGCCAAGAACGCCGGCAACAAGATCTTACCGGATGACAACGGCCAAGCCGTCGAAGCTAAGCCAGAAGCCCCAGAAGCTTCTAACGAAGAACCAGTCGAACTCGACCCACGTACCGGAATGCCAAAAGCCTAATGGCGTTCAGAAAGGACTAGTCTATGGAAGAACAGGTTAAGAAAACCTCTCGCCACTTAAGCAAACCAGAGATTTTCTGGATCGCTTTCGAATCTTTCTTCGGCGTGGCTGGATTGGTTTTGATCATCCTCGGTTTCATCGCCGACTATCTGCAAGTCGCTTATAGCGATAATTACCTCTTGCAGGCCCAACAGGCCATCTTGCAGGGTTCTAGTGGTCTCCTGACCTTCCGTTGGATTGGTTTCATCGTCTTATTGGCTGGCGCCTTAATGGCCGTCATCACCTTGAATGTCTTCGCCAAAAAGCGTGACTTCGCCGACGAAAGAGAAGCTCGCCGCGCTCAGAGATTGAAGATCATCAACGATTCCGTTTCCGAAGAAGCGGTGGTCGATGCCCCATCTAAGCCAGTCGAAGACAACACGATTACCGTCGGTGCCGCTCAACCAGCCCCGACCATGACTGTCGAAGAAAATAAGCCAGCTGAAGAACCAGCCAAGGCTGAATAAGAGATTCATGAATTAAAGGGTCGCTTAGCGCGGCTCTTTTTTTGTTCTCTAAATGGTAGAAAAATCAATAAACGTATTGTTCAAAACAATGCTGAGTGATTAAATCTCCGTCGGAGGTTCATTTATGACTATTTTTATTGCTTTAATCGCTTGCTTGTTCGCCTTCTGCAGCATCTTCGCTGCCTTTGGCCCGGCAGTGGTCGGTTCCGCCTTTGGCTTCACTGGTTCGAGCAGCATGTTCGATCTCATGCTTGGCAACAGCAATGGTGAAGGCCGCTATCCAGCTTTGACTTGGCTGTTCTGCTGCGAGCTCATCATCATGCTCGGCATCATCGCCGCCATCGTCCTTTATTTCTTAGCTAAGAAAGAAAAGGATAAGAGCAGCATCGTTTTAATCGGCTCTGCCGGATTGGGCGCTTTGTCCTTGGCCGGAAGCATCACTTCCTTCTGCACGATGCAGATCGTCGGTGTCTCGGCTAGCAAAGGCGATTATGCTTCTATCGGCATGGGCGCTGGGGCCATCATCACTGGCATTATGCTCTTGATTGCTTTCTTGGGATTCGCCGCTTGCATCGTTCTCAAGTTTGTCAAAAAAGGCAAGAAATAAGCGTTTAGAAAATCAATGAAAAAGAGCCTGGAGACGGCTCTTTTTTTGTTATAAGGCCCTCCAATTGTCAGCGTCCATTAAACTTGATATAATAAAGTCGGTAAAGATGATTTCAACTTTTTGAGGTATGGTATGCTAATTGATTATATTAAAGAAAATTATCAAGAAGGTGAGCCTATTTTCTTAGACGAATTGCCAGGTAATTCTAAAAATTATATTTGCCAAGAAATCAAAGCCTTGGTGGATAAAGGCATACTGGAAAGACTATATAATGGAGTCTATTTCCTTTCGTATACGACAATCTTGGGTACGAAAGGCCAAGTGTCTATCGATCAGTACGTTTCAAAGAAATATATCGATTCAAATGGTGAAATCATTGGATATAAGACAGGTTTGGAAATCCTTAACGAATACGGCTTTACCACCCAAAACCCATCGGTTATCGAAGTGTGTTCCAATCAAGCATCTTCTAAACAAAGGAAGTTCGATATCGGTGGTAGGAAAATCATCGTTTATAAGCCTCTGGCCAAGGTAACTAAAGAAAACTACAAGTCTTTGCAGTTTTTGGACATGATGAATGTGGTCGATAAATACAGCGAGCTATCATTTGATGAATTAAAAGAAAAGATACAAGAATACGTTAAAGAGAATCGAATAGATTTCTCGCAGGTAAAGGAATATCTGCCTTTGTATCCAGACAGGGTTTATAGAAATCTTTATTTAGGTGGTCTAATGAATGAGTTGGTATAAAGACAAAAAGAACGAATGGAAACAAATTATCGAAACCGTCGCTAGATATTATTCTCGAAGCGAGGCGATGGTTGAAAAAGACATTATTCAATCAATGTTTTTATATGAATTGTCCAAAACAAACTTGCCTTTGGTGTTTAAAGGCGGAACTTCTCTATCTAAAGCGTTTCAATTGATTGAGCGTTTTTCCGAAGACATCGACTTGTCTTCTTATAAGAAAATGACGACGAGCGCAAAGAAAAAGGCATATCGTTTTATAATTGAAGTAGGAAATCGGCTAGGGCTTAACTTGACTAATAAGGAAATGGTCAAGTCAGGGCACGATTAAAACCAATATGTTTTTGAATATGAATCTCTCTTTTTCAACAGGCCTTTGAACATTATTGTCGAAACCAATTATTATCTGACTGTCTATCCAATCGAAAGACACAAAATCTACAATTTCGTTGCCACATTTCGTAAGGAAAATAACGCAAGCATGCCATTTGAATTCGAGGCACTGTCTTTTGAAATGAATGTCCAAACGTTAGAAAGAACATTTATTGATAAGGTCTTCGCTGTTTGCGATTACTACCTTCAAAATATGGAAGATCGAGATTCTAGGCACCTTTATGACATTTATAAAATGATGGAACACATCGACTTTGACGAGGATTTAAAAAGACTGATGGTTCAGGTTAGAAAAGACCGCATGGCATCAAAGAACAATCCTTCAGCGGATATCAAATACAATATTCGAAATCTTTTAAAAGAAATTATCGATAAGCATTTTTACGAGAAAGATTTCAACTCCTTGACTAAGAAGTTGTTATATGAAGATATTGGCTATGCAACAGCAATTGAAAAAGGCATAGGAAAACTGATAGACCTAGATATTTTTTGATGATGTGAAGCTTTGACTTTGGCATTATCGAATTTAGTCATTTACGATTTAGTCATTTATGAATTACTAATTTAAACGCGAGCATAGCCTAGGTCCACTATGTGTATAAATTCTCTGGATGATATAATCAAAATAGAGGTAAATATATGATTTTATGCATCTTCATTTCGAGCATTGTCGCAATCGTCAGTGTTTTTTGCTTTTTTGGCGATGCTGTCTCCATTTCTGGATATACATCAATGCCGAGCATGTTCAATTATATGTTCGGAACGAAAGCCTCGTTCTCTTCGGCTGTTGTTCAATACAATAGATTTCCTGCACTGACTTTCTTGTTCTGCTGTGAAATCATCATTATCGTTGTGGCAATTTTCGCCTTGGTCGCCTGTTTGAAGGTTCGGGCCGGAGAATGGGATAAGAAGTTTCTCGCCTTGTCAGCCCTTCTTTTGATTCCATTCACTTTCATGGCTTTTACCACATCATTCTGCACCCTAACAATCACTACCGGAACTTCTACATCAGGCGTTACTTTAGGCTGGGGATCAATACTTTATGGCATTCTACAATTATTGGTCTTTGTTAGCGTAGTCACTTATACCGTAATTTATATAATTGGCGTTCTCAAGAAAGCCCACAGAACCCCAAAAGATGTCTTTGCCGCTGAGCCTAGACCAATTCAAACTAGCCCTTCCGAAAGCGAGAAGATTGACCTTCTTTTGAAATATAAAAGCCTTCTTGATTCGGGAGTTATAACCCAAGAAGAATTCGACAAAAAGAAAGAAGAACTGCTTAAGTAGCGATTAAAAAGAGCCGGAAATCGGCTCTTTTTAAATATTCGGCACATTGACGCCAGAATTAATGTAACCCATAAAAATTAGTCATTCACGATTTAGTCATTTATGAATTGCTAATTTTCCACAATGGCTTTTATAGTTCGGTGTATTTCTTAGCGGTGCCTTTAGCCTTCTCGACTGGATACTT
>CAYPED010000023.1:0-8607 GCA_964409745.1 uncultured Staphylococcaceae bacterium
AAAAAAAAAAAAAAAAAAACAAGTCCCAAATTGCATTTTGGCCTTGAAATGAGTCAAAAAGTTGTCGGTTTTGGCGTTTTTTAGCTTTAGGCGGTTCATTTATGGGCTGCTTAGGGCGGCCGGGAGGCATGATCGCCATATCTCTTTCGCCAACGGCCTTGGATTCAATTTTGGATGTCGTCTTTTTCGCCAAATCTCGGAACGATTTTCCGCCAAGTCTAGGAACAAAAAAGCGCCAAGTCTAGGATTTTTGGCGAATTCGTTCGATAAAATATTATGTTTTGCTTTTGGTGATTTTGTGTGGTTTTAGCAACAAAAAAAGCCCGAATATCGGGCTTTCTTGATGGTTTGATAATTCGCGGTTAGGCGTCGATGACGTTATCGTTGTTATCGTTCTTGATATCGTCTTTGATCTCTTTGACGGTCTTATTGACGGCATGCTTGGTTCTATACATATCCACGACCAAGATAATGTCCATAGCGGCAGCGATAAGCAAGGTGATTCCAGCAATAATAGAAGTGGCGACAATTAAGTCAGATGGAGAGAAGAAGAGCATCAAGATTCCGCCTAATAAAGTGATGGCGGAGAAGATGAGAGGCATAAGCCAATCGACGGTCTTAACTCCGAGCTTCCTTAGTTTTAAGGAATCTTCGATGCCGTTGCAGGAAGCGAAGATAAGATAGACGGCGAACATGATGCCGAAGGTCACGGCGGTCATTCCTGGATAGGACATGAACAAGATGCCGAAGATGATCTTGAAGATAGAACCTACCAAAGTAGTCCCGATGAAGGATGATAATCCGAAGGTCATGAAGTAGATGACTAAGGAGATCACGCCGTCACATAAAATGAAGATAGAGAAGACCAATGAGGCGGTTGTCATTGCCTCTTCTGGCTCAACGAAGAAGAGAATGGCCATGACGATGAAGAGCAAGGCACGGATGATGATGTCAACCCTGACTCTTTTGAAGAAGTTTCTGATATTTTCCATGAATATAAATACCCCTTTCCTTTTGAAAGCGACTTATTATAGGGCCAAAAAACAAAACGGAAGATTTTTCTTCTCTCCAAAAAGGAGAATTTTCTGATGGGGTTTTCATTTTTGGGCCAAGCATTCTTCAAACGTGGCTTTTAATTGATAGATATCGCGGCTGACGATTTCATAGACTGTTGTGTAGTCGGTTTTGCCATATTCGTGAACAATCCCGTTTCTGAAACCGATGATTTCACCCCAAGGGATATCGTTATGGCTTTCTTTGAAAGATGGCGACAAGCATTTAATCTTCTCGATCATTTGCTGGAGTCTGAACATCGTGGCATCCACCGTTTTGATATCGTTCACGAATTGCTCATAAGAAAGACCATCGGTGTAACCGATTATAGCGTCTATCTCGTTTAAGGCTTTTTGAAGGTAATAAGAATCCGATTTGCTACCCATAGATTTTGACGCCATACTTCAAAATCTCATTGACGAGCTCAATGTTGTCTTTGAGCTCGCTGCTACGTATGACATCTACTTTCTTATAGACAGCATTTCTGATTTTTTCCATTAAACCGACAAAACGTAACCCGGTTAATGAGGTGGCGACATATAAATCGACATCGCTGGATTCGGTCGCTTTGCCAGTCGCATAGCTACCAAATAGGTAACAAAAATCTATCTCTCCTGGGTATTCCTTATCGAATAAAGCCTGGAGCTTTTTCTTTATCAAATCGATGGTCAATAAGCCTTTTTCCTCGGTTATTTCGCATTTCTTTTTAAGAATTTCTACGAATGAATTCCTTTTGAAGTGATCGCCATAGTTGTCATCGTTCTCGTAACGGACATAGGTTCTTAAAGAAACCCCGATTATCTTGGATGCTTCTAGTTGGGATAGATTATGTTCTTTTCTTATTTCTTTGAGGCTCATGGCAACATCAAGATAACATATTTGGTACACGATATAAATGCCAATGTGCCATTTTGGCATATTTGTTAATTTGAAGTATGCCAAAACCCCTTAATTTTGGCTTTCTCATATTTATGAGCAAGTTTGACTTGATATTTCACCTTTAGGTTCTTTTACTTATGTTTTGTGTCTAGAAGGAGCCATAAATACATGAAATACGAAAAAGAAGACTTGAAGGCCATCTCGTCTAGTTGTTTGCTTTGCTACGATCCTAAATGCGATCGCGCTTGCCCAAAGGGATATAAACCATCGGATTTATTAAGATCCTTGAAGTTCGATAACTTCGAAGGAGCCGGCAAGCATGTTGATAAGGATGTCTGCAAGGATTGCCCGGGTTATTGCGAGCAAAACTGCATCCATTTCGATAGAGCGGTCGAAATCAAGAAGGCCATCGAATTGAGTGAGAAATATAACAAAGATCAAAACGATCCTTCTTTAGAGATTGATTTCATGGGCATCAAGTGCGAGAACCCGTTCTTCCTTTCTAGCAGCGTGGTTGCCTCCACTTACGATATGTGCGCCAGAGCCTTAGAAGCTGGCTGGGGCGGCATCGTCTATAAGACCATCGGCTTCTATATCCCAGAAGAGGTGTCCCCGCGTTTCTCTTCCATCGAGAAAGACGGAACCCCATTCGTTGGCTTCAAGAATTTGGAACAAATCTCCGAGCATACCCCAGAAGAGAACTTCGCCATCCTCGCTGAATTGAAGAAGAACTATCCAAATAAGATTATCGTTGCCTCCATCATGGGCCAAACCGAAGAGGAATGGACTAAGTTAGCCTCCTTAGCCGAAAAGGCTGGATGCGATATCATCGAATGCAACTTCTCCTGCCCTCAGATGGCCGCTGAGAAGATGGGCAGCGCCGTAGGCGCAGACCCAGAGATGGTCAAGCTATTCACCGCCGCCACCAGAAAAGGAACCAAACTTCCGATTTTGGCTAAGATGACTCCTAATGTTACCGATATGGTCCCACCAGCCATGGCCGCCATGGAAGGCGGAGCCACCGGCATCGCCGCCATCAACACCATCAAGTGTCTCACCAATGTCAATTTGGACACCATGGAAGGCGATCCTAATGTAAGCGGGAAGACTTCGGTCTCCGGCTATAGCGGCAAAGCCGTTAAACCAATCTCCTTGAGATTCATCTATGAGATGGCCTCCGATAAAGGATTGAAGGGCGTTCCTCTTTCTGGTATCGGCGGAATCGAAACCTGGAAAGACGCTTTGGAATTCTTAGCCTTAGGTTGCAGCAACGTCCAAGTCACCACCGCCGTCATGCAATATGGTTATAGAATCATTGATAATTTGATTGACGGCACCAAGAACTACATGAGAAAGAACAACATCAAGTCCTTGAACGATATCGTTTCCAAGGGCGTTGATAATGTCGTCTCTCCTATGGCGTTGGATAGAAACACCAGAGTATTCCCTGTCTTTGACAGATCCAAATGCATCAACTGCAAGAGATGCTACATCTCCTGCCTTGATGGAGGACATCAGGCCATTGAAATTAAAGACGATAAAATCGTCTTGAACCCAAAGAAATGTGTCGGTTGTCTCTTATGCAAACTCGTTTGCCCGACTAATTCGATTTCGAGTTCAAAGAGATTTAATAAATAAGCGTTGATAAAGAAAACCCCATAAGTTTGTAGCTCGTGGGGTTTTTGTTTGAAACTTAAACATTCCTCTTTTCTTCTTTTTAAGAGGAACTACAATATTGCCCGGCTTATGAAAGAGACTGCCAAAAAGAGAAAATTATTCGACCCGGTTGACCTGACTTCGGGGTCTATCTATAAATGTTTGATTGCCTTCCTTATACCAATCGTTTTATCGATGCTGTTCCAGCAGTTATACACCTTGACGGATGCGTTGATTGTCGGACAGACCTTATCGGAGGCTGAAGTAGCGGGGGTTAATAGCAGCACCCCACTAGTTTATATCGTCCTTCAGTTCGGAATGGGCTGCACGGCGGGATTCTCGGTTTTAATAAGCGTTAAGATCGGCACCAAGGATGTAAGTGGCACTCGTAAGAGCTTCTTTGTCCAAATTATATTATCTTTGATAATATCCGCGATACTTACGGTCGTGGGAATCTTGCTTATCCCAACCCTTCTTAAGTGGTTGGGGATTACGCCTTCTACTACCGACATGGCCATGCAAGAAGAATATCAGGCCGCTTATACCTATTTGCTTTGGATTTATATCGGCATTGTCTTCCAGGTCTTCTATAACTTAATCGTTTCGGTTCTTAGAGCCTTAGGCGATAGCCTTACCCCGTTCTTGTTCTTGGTGGGTTCCACCGTCTTGAATGTGGGCTTGGACTTATTGTTCATCATGGTCTTTAAGTGGGGTGTAGCTGGAAGTGCGATTGCCACCGTCATCTCTCAGGGATTGGCAGCTATCGGAGCCTTTATCTACGCCTGGAAGAAATATGAGGTTCTTCGTATCACCAAGGAAGATGTCAAAGCCCCTCTTAAGTTATACGGAAAGCATCTATATAACGGATTACCGATGGGTTTTCAGTTCAGCGTCTTGGAAATCGGCATCATCGTCATGCAGTCGGCGGTCATCGCTTTCGATGTCACCCCAGCCGGTGCGATGGTAGCGGGACTGCCTGCCCAGTTAGGCTATGGCGTTGCCTGCAAGATATTTGGCTTATTGATGACCTTCTTGAATGGATTAGGGACTGCCATATTGTCCTTTGTCTCTCAGAATATGGGGGCGGAACAATACAAACGCGTTAAGAAGGGTATTCAGGCTTCCTTGATTATCGGGATATTCCTCTGGTTATTCATCGTCTTGGTCGGAATGTTATTGACCATCAACGGGGCCTACCAACGATTGTTTTTAAGTTCCGAGAAGGTTACGGCCGAGTCCATTAAGTATGGTAATACATATTTATATGTATCCGTGCCATTGATGTTGATTCTTATGGTTCTCTTCATCGTAAGAAACGTCTTGCAGGGAATGCAAAAACCTCTATGGCCTTTCTTAAGCGGGGTTGGGGAATTGGTGGCCCGTGTAGTGGTCTGCTTGTTCTTGCCGGCTTTGTTTAATGGCGGACCTGTAAATTCGGAAGCGAGTTTATCCGCTTATATCGCCACTTGCAGCGCCGATCCAGCCGCTTGGATACTCAATGTCTTAGTGTCCCTTCCGGCCTTATTGGTGATGATAAAGAGAATAGGGAAACTGGAAAAGCAGCAAAAAGAGAAAGAGATTGCCTAGAAGAATTCCGTCCAAAATACGATGGCATCTTATTTTGGTCGAAAAACAAGCATAAGAAAAGCCACCTTGAGGTGGCTCTTTTATTAGATCATTTTCTTGATGAGATCAGCTAGGGTTTGGGCTAAATCCTTGATATCGGCGTTCGTGGTGTTGATGAGGAAGTCGTAATTGTCTCTATCGCCCCATTTGGAGTCCGTATAGAATTCGTAATACTTCCTTCTGTTCTTATCGATGGTCTTGATGCGTTTCTTGATTTCTTTGTCCGAGAGATTCTCGTGATCCTTTTCTCTCTTCTTGCAACGTTCCACCTTGGAATCCATGTCGCTGTAAACGAAGATACGGATTGGATGGAGGTCTTTGAGGATGTAGTCGGCGCATCTGCCGATGATGACGCAGGAACCTTTGGAGGCTAAGTCTCTGATGGTGTCGGCCTGGGTTTTATAGATATCGACGGATTGCTTAAGGTTCGGGTTTGGACCAACGTTCCAAGTGACTCCGTAATGGATTGGGTAGAGGAGAACCGGTCTATTCTCGGTCATTTGTTCGATATAGTCTTTGGAGAACGGGGTTTTCTTCTCTATTTCGTTCAATATTTCCTTATCGTAATAGGCGATGCCCAAATAATCGGCCAATCTTCTGCCGAGTTCGCGGCCACCGCTTCCGAATTCGCGGCTGATGGTAATGATTTTGCTCATATTCTTTGCCTTCCTTACCTACTTAAAATATAGCCCAAAAGAGCGAAAAACATAAAGTTATTTCGTGCTTATTTTTTCTTGAAGGACATTAGCCAGCCAACACCGTAAACGAAGAACAAGATAAAGGAGAAAATGCCAGATACGACCAATTTCCAGTTCCCGTCCCCGTTGGTAAACGCAAAGGAAAGGACGATGCCTATCACCCCGATGACGATATTGGCGATGGCAAAGAACCCAACCGCCTTCCTTAACGGTCCTCTATCCAAATAAGAGGAGATAGCCCCAATGCCAGAGATGGCCATGAAGCCGCTGAAAAGGACAACGAAGGTCATGATGATGGCGATGTTCTTGGCCGTATAAGCGTTCTCGGCGTTGCAGACGTCGCTGATACCGGAGATTAAGGTAGAGAAGGCCAAGGCTAAGAAGCCAGCCCCGGAGATAAGTAGCAAATCCTTCGATGCTTTCTTGGTTTTGCTCTCGCTTGCCAAACGGGTGAAGGCGTGGGTTGCGCTTTCCTCGGTTTTTATTTCACCGGTATTCCCATCCTTGAAGGAGATGGAATTGACTCTGGTTTTAAGTCTGACGGAACGGAGTTTGTCCTCGTTTGGGGACAAGAACATGATGGAAACGGCTTCCCAAATGAAGACCCAGCCAACGATGTCGATGATTTCAGTGATAAGATCCTTGGTGGAGCCTTCGCCGAACCAGCCACCGTTGCTGCCAGCGATCATCAAGATAAGGGCAATAATACCTGCCGCTAACAGGAGAGCTATTCTTAAGCCTTTCTTTTTGCTATCGAGTAGGGACCCGAAATGGTTCATTTCCACCAAATCGTTGAAGGACTCCAATAATTTGTCAGGGTCATAGCCTTCATAATCATCAATTGCGAAGCTCAAATCCACTTTATAATCCAATGGAACACGAGAGATAATCTCGCTGACTCGGGAGAGTATCTCTCCTTTGAATTCCGGATGTTCTTCGGAGGCGTAGTCGGTGACGAATAATTCGCTGGCTTTTTCGTAAGCCAAAGTGACTTTGACCACCTTATTCTCTTCGTCTATTTCGTAATATTTCTTAAGAAGCTCAATTTGTTGGGCTTTGACAGGGTTATAGGTTTCTTTTCTCTTATTTTTCATAGCCCGTTAATTCTATATTTCTAGAAGAATGTTAGGTAGTTTTTCCTTTTATTTTTCAAGGGAGTTTTTATCTAGTAAGAAATCTTTCAAACCAATATATAGAATTCCGTTTTCATCATGCCATGGGACATAGCAATCTTTAAGGACAACGATTTTCTTAAAGGAGTCTTCGATCTTTTTGAATCCTCTGGTTTCCTGCTCCGTTTTCTCTAGGCTCTCTAAAGCGTAGGCAGCCTGAATGTAATATCTGTTATTTCCTTTGTTGCAGACGAAATCTATCTCGTATTGCTTTCTCTCGCTTTTGTTCTCGGCGTTTTTGTAATTTACCTCGACGACGCCGACATCGACTGAATATCCACGAACGACAAGTTCATTATAAATAATGTTTTCCATCACGTGATTTGGCTCATTCTGCCTGAAATTTATCCTGGCGTTTCTTAAACCGATATCTTCGAAATAATACTTGAACGGGGAGTCGATATATCCGTTTCCTCTGATGTCATACCTTTCCGCTTTGTTGATTAAGAAAGCATCGATGAAACAATCAATATAAGAAGATATCGTCATTTTGCTTATTTTGATGTGGGCAACAGAATCGTAAATGTTGACCAATCTGGTCGGGTTGGTGAGCGAACCAATCGATGAAGAAAGAATATTAAGAAGCTCATTGAGAATGTCTTTGTCTTTCTTCAGACCATTTCTATCGATGATATCGGTCAAATATACGTTTTCCACTAAATTAGTTAGGTAGGAAGCCTTTTCTTCATGCGTTTTTTTGCCAATCAAAGCAGGCATGCCACCATAAATGGAATATTCATCGTAAGCATTATTCTTATCGCCTTGATAAGCATCATAAAATTCTTTGAATGACAAAGGATGGACTCTTACTTCATCACCTCTTCCTCTGAATTCGGTGATGATGTCGCTGGATAAGAACTTCGAGTTGGAACCAGTCACATAGCAGTCAACATTGTTTATCCTTAACAAACCATTGAGCAAAGTCTCAAAACCGTCAACAAGTTGGATTTCATCTAAAAGAACATAATATCCATCACTATCGACGATCTTGGATTTGATATATTCGTTAAGCTTGCTAATGTTGCGTAATTCTATGGATTCAGGCGTATCTAAGGAAACTTCAATAATATGGTCTTGGCCAACGCCGCTTTCTAAAAGATAGTTCTTAAAAAGGTTAAAAAGCAGGAATGATTTTCCGCATCTTCTTATTCCGGTAATGACTTTGATCATCCCATTCCATTTTCTCGAAATAAGCTTCTCTAAATATTCGTCCCTGTTGATCATGCTGTCTCTCCTAATATCCGATTTTGCGTCTACACGCATTTTTGGATACTAGGATTTTAACTTGTTAATTAATCTAAATCAATATTTCAACTATCCAATTTTGCGTCTACACGCATTTTTGGATACTAGACCAAGATATTTATCATGGATTGTTAGGAAAGCCTCGCCTGAAAGACAACCGCTTTCGTTCATTGTGTCTCAAATAGTTAACCTACATTTGCAATTATCATCGAATATCAGGGGGTTCTATTATCCAATTTTGCGTCTACACGCATTTTTGGATACCAGGTGGGCACAAT
>CAYPED010000024.1:0-8592 GCA_964409745.1 uncultured Staphylococcaceae bacterium
CTGAAGAAATGATGTTATGAAGTTTTTTAATGAGGTCCGCTCCGTTATCCCAGGTGGTCAAAGAGGAATAATAGCCACCATAAAGGGCGTCAGGATCGATGGTTGGATCCTGAGATGAAACAGAAGAAGAATCTATATCGGAATCTTTGTTAAAGATATCGCAGGAGCCCAATAAGAGGGAGGCCGCTAAAGCGAGAAATAGAACGGAACGTTTGTTTTTCATGTAACCAATTTTGCCATTTATACACGCGTAGGTGAAGATAATTCACATAAAAATGCCAGGTGTATCAATTATTTTTTGACATTAAGTGCTATACTTCTAATAATCAATTTATGAATTATTTGCTTTACAATTCGCTTTCTTCCTCCTTGAAAGGCGAGGAAAAAGCCAAAGAAAAAGCCGAACAACTATCGAACAGATTCCCTGATTTGAAGCTCGTAAACTTGGTCGACTTGGATCACGATGCGTTCGTTTTTAATTTGAAAAGTGATGACAAAGTCCTTCTTGCCGGCGGCGACGGAAGCTTGAATCACTTCGTCAATTGCATCCACGGTATCGACCTTCCATGCCCTTTCTATTTGGTCCCAAACGGAACCGGCAATGACTTTGCCAAAGACAATGTCGAAAGAATCGACGAAGATGGTCTGATTCGTCTAAACGAACTTCTTCATAACCTTCCATGCGTTGAAGTGAACGGCAAATCCTATCGTTTCTTCAACGGAACCGGACTAGGCATCGATGGAGATACCTGCAACGAAGCCAACCACCAGAAGGAAAAAGGCAAAAAGAAGATCAGCTATGTCAAAATTGGCCTTGATCTCATCTTGAAGAATTACAAGACCACCACCGCCACCGTTGAGGTCAATGGCGAAACCCTTACCTTCAATGACGTCTTCATGGCCAGCTCCATGTATGGCAAATTCTTCGGCGGCGGCATCTTGATTGCCAAACACCAAGATAGAACCAAAAACAAATTGACTTTCTTCGTGGCCCAAGCCAGAGGAAAGATCAAGACCTTATTAGCCCTCAACTCCGTTAACAACGGTAAGTCCGACAAGATTCCAAAGGTCATCAAATATTACGAGACCGAGGAAGTCAAAGTTAAATTTTCCATTCCTCACGCCTTACAAATCGATGGTGAGATCATCGAGAATGTGACCGAATACAGGGCATACGTAGTTAAATAATAAAAAAGGCAGCGTTGGCTGCCTTTTATTTAACTCTCTATTACTTTTCGAGCAATTTCTTGGCGATATTGGCTGCGGCCTTCTTGCCTGCGCCCATCGCTAAGATGACAGTAGCGGCACCGGTTACGGCATCGCCACCAGCATAGACATTGTTCTTGGAAGTCTCAGCAGTTTCTTCGTTGATGATGATTCCGCCATGAGAGTTCGTATCCAAACCTTCAGTCGTATGCTTGATAAGCGGGTTTGGAGACGTACCCAAAGACATAATGACCTGGTCAGCTTCAATCTCATATTCAGAACCAGGGATTTCCTTTGGTCTTCTTCTGCCCGAAGCGTCAGGTTCGCCAAGTTCCATTTTTATGCAGGTGACCGAGACAACATCATTGGTTTCGTTGCCATTGATCTTGACTGGGTTATTTAAGAACGCAAACTTGATGCCTTCTTCCTCGGCGTGTTCGACTTCCTCAACACGAGCCGGAAGCTCGGCTTTGGTACGACGATAGACAATGGTTACATCCGCGCCCAAACGCTTGGCGGATCTCGCGGCGTCCATGGCGACGTTGCCACCACCGACCACTATGACATGCTTGCCTTTGACGATTGGGGTATCCGAATCATCTTTGTAGGCTTTCATCAAATTGATACGGGTTAAGAATTCATTGGCGGACATTACACCTTTCAATCCTTCGCCTGGAATATCCATGAATTTTGGAAGGCCAGCACCTGAGCCAATGAAGATGGCCTCATAGCCTTTTTCGAACAGCTCATCAACAGTTAAAGTTCTACCGATAACGACGTTTGTTTCAATATCAACGCCCAAATCCAATAGGTTCTCGACTTCTTTCTTTACGATAGATTTCGGAAGACGGAACTCAGGAATACCGTAGGAGAGAACGCCGCCAGCAACATGAAGAGCCTCAAAGACGGTAACCTTAAAGCCTAACTTAGCTAGGTCTCCGGCGCAGGTTAAGCCCGATGGACCGGCACCGATGATAGCGACTTTGTGACCATTGGATTTTGGGGCAACTGGTTTCACCTTGTTATTAGCCATATGATAATCGGCGACAAATCTTTCAAGACGTCCGATGCCGACTGGTTCGGATTGAACTTTGATAATCTGGCCATTTTCGTCTTTTTGGAGGTTTCCGTTTTTATCCTTGAGCGGCAGCAAGCCTTTGCCCCTGGTGCATCTAGCCTCGCATTGGCTTTCTTGCGGGCAGACACGACCGCAGACAGCTGGCAGAGAAGAGGAAAGATTGATGATGCCATAGGCACCTTCGTAGTCTTTGTCCTTGACCTTCATAATGAAGGAAGGGATATCGATGTGGACTGGGCAACCATCGACGCACGGCTTGTTAACGCAGTTAAGGCATCTATTGGCCTCGTCGATGGCGATTTCCTCAGTATATCCAGTCGTAACTTCTAAAAAGTTGGTAGAACGAACCATTGGGTCCTGAGTAGGCATTGGATTCTTTTTAGGATTCATGTTTGGCATACTACTTGACCTCCTTTTTGAAGAGATTGCAGGCTTTTTTGTAAGCGTGTTTTTCCCATTCGCCATATTGACGGTTCCTGGACATCGCTTCATCGAAGTCAACTTCGTATCCGTTGAAGTCTGGACCATCGACGCAGGCGAACTTCATGCACTTCTTGCCATCTTTATTGATGGTCAAACGGCAACCACCGCACATACCGGTTCCATCAACCATGATTGGGTTCATGGAGACTATGCAAGGAACATTGAATGGCTTGGTGGTTAAGGTTACGAACTTCATCATGATGAGCGGTCCGATAGTAATAACCAAATCAAAACGTGTAGGATCTTCTTCCAATAATCTCTTTAATGGCATGGTAACGTTGCCATGCTCTCCATAAGAGCCATCGTCGGTCATCACATATAAATGATCGGAGAAAGATTTGAACTCATCTTCCAAAATAAGCAAATCTTTGTTTCTGAAGCCGATGATGGAAGTGACTTCAGCGCCTAAATTATGGAATTCTTCGGCGATTGGCATGGCGATCGCACAGCCAACTCCGCCGCCAACCACGCAGACACGTTTGATGCCTTCGGTTTCGGTCGGGTTGCCCAATGGGCCAACGAAATCGGCTAAGCAATCACCGACTTCTAAATGCTTGAGCTTTTCGGTTGAGGCCCCAACGACTTGAAAAATAATTTTCGTTAGGCCTTTTTCTTTGTTAACACCCGCTACGGTGAAAGGGATTCTTTCCCCATTCTCGTCAACGCGAAGGATGATGAACTGCCCAGGTTTGGCCTTATTGGCGACCAAAGGCGATTCCACCTCAATCTGAATGACGGAAGGGTTCAGAATCTTTTTGGAAACGATTCGATACATAAATAACCTCCTAAGAAGGTATCATTTGAGTTTACTAATTGGAACGGGTTTAAGAAAGCAAAATAACACTTTTTATTATATAAGGTGGGCATGCATGTTATACACTTATGAACGTGAAAGACCGTTTACTCAAATCCTTAAGAATAATCGTCCCAATCGTGGTCATCTTCTTGATGACTCTTTGCTGCTGCTATCTATATCTTTTTAACGGCATTACAGGGGGCGATGACATCAAGTTCCACTTAGGGAATATTTATGATATTTACTACGGAATGAAGAACGGATTGGGCATCGATTCCACAAATCATTTGTTGATGGGGGCTTATGCTTATAACACTCATTTGTTCTACGCCCCACTCCCTCATTATGCCGCTGCCATCTTGATGTTTGTCTTTGGCATTACATCTATTAATGCGGTTAAAACATTTATCTTCCTTTTGACTTTCTTTGCTGGGCTGATGTTCTATTGCTTGGCTTATAAAATCAGCAAGAAAGTAGTCGTTTCCTTATTGAGTGCCGCTTTCTTTATCTTCTGCCCATATCGTATGTTCTGTGGCTATGCGAGATTCGCCTACGCTGAAACAGTTGCTATGTGCTTTGTTCCTTGCTTCTTCTACGGTATTTATTCAATTACCCATGACAAAGAAGCTAAGGCATGGTCATTCTTGGCGGTTGTCGTTGGTGCTTGCGGACTGATCTTATCTCACCCATTCACCGCTATATCGATGGCCTTGATCGCCGTCCTTTATATGGTCGTCAATTTCAAAGGCGTTTGGAACTTCATCAAGACGAAAAAAGGAATTATCTATTCAATTTCGACTGTTGTCTTAATTATTTTAGGAGTTGGCTTCTATGCCTTCCCAATGATCAAAGCAATGGGAACCGGTATCTATCGCATCTCGGATAACGAGGCGGTTTGGACTACTCTTGCTCATGTTTCGGGATCCACCGTTAACTCAACTTCTTTCTCGGGATTTTTAAATCTCGTTTGGATTAACTCCCGAATCGAGGCCAACGCTTGGAATTTAGACTGGACCCCATCCATGCTGGTCTTAAGCGTGTGCCTTGTTTTCGTAGGCGCTGTTTTGGCCACGGTCGCCGACATGGCTTTGTCAAGATTGCCTAAGAGCAAATTCTATCGTTTGCCAGTCATGATAGTCGTTTCGTTCTTGCCGATTTGTTTCTTCAAGCAACGAATCGAGGTCTATCTGGGGATGGCTTTGTTTGATGTAATGATGATCGTTGCCGAATTCATCAAAGATAAGACTGAAGGCTATTTCGAAAAGAAAGATTGGCTTAAGAGAAATAAAGACGCCGTCATCGATCTCATCTTCTTGGTAGTCGTCTCTATCATCGCCTTAATTTTCATTTTCGTCGGCAATGCGTGGAAGATTCTCCCTTCTATCTTCTATTCCTGCCAGTTCGCTTGGAGATTGTGGTCAGTTATTTCCTTAACAGCTTCTTGGGCGTTTATCTACGGAATTAATGCGACTACCTACATCAAATTGACCAAAGCCCCATTCTATTTGGCTTCCGTCGTTCCTTTCCTTATGTTCTCGGCATCACAAGCTTATTTGGAGAAGAAATACGCTATCGACAACAATTCTATTTATAGTTCATACGCTGAAGAAGAATGTAAGAAAGCCGACAACATCGGAGTCATGAACGAATACATTCCAAATATCTTCTACGATTCAACTTATAAGTCCGAATACTCGAATTCCTTGTACAAGAAAATCAGAAACACCATCGGCTATTCAGGCCGTTATCAACATGATACTTTCACTTATCTAACTCCAGTTTTCTTAGAAGGGTCTGGTATGGTTTTCGTCACCGAATTAAACACCCCTTCCGTTGGCTTTGACATCATCGTTAATGAAGACGCCTTAATTCAGATTCCACAATTCTTCTATGATGGCTACCAAATCAAGGCCACCAATACCTCAGACGAAAGCACCATCGAGCTCGAACCAGTCAATGTAGATTGTTTGATTTCCTTTAAGCTAAATGCCGGAAGCTATCATGTCGAAGTTCGTTATGTTGGTCCGAAAGTAAGAAGAGTCTTCAACGCTTTGTGGTATGTCGGATTAGCGGGAGATGTTGCCTTAGGTTCATTCGGCATTTACGAACTAATCAGTAAGAAACGCAAAGAAAAAGAACAGGAAGTGGCTTAATATGCAAAAAACAAATGTTATGCGTTTATTGGACGCCGCCAAGATAAACTACGACTCAAAGGAATATAATCCAGACTTAACGGTTGGAACCGAGGTCGCCAAGGCTTTAGGTGAAGACCCAAAGAATGTTTACAAGACCTTGGTCACCATGAACGAGAAAAAGCATTACTTTGTTTTCGTTATCCCTGTTGAAAAAGAATTGAATCTAAAGAAAGCGGCCAAAGCCTCCAATAGCAAATCAATTGAGATGATTCATCAAAAGGATCTTCTTCCGTTAACAGGCTATGTCCACGGAGGCTGTTCTCCAATTGGTATGAAAAAGCCATTTCCTACGTATTTCGATCAATCTATGGAAATTAAAGAACATATCTATGTGTCTGGCGGGAGGAAAGGATTCCAAGTTGGATTGAATCCGAAAGATTTGTCTTCGTATTGTAAAGCAGTCTTCGCCGAACTTGTTGATTGATGTCCGAAACGCTTATGCGCATCGAGACGATATACGAAAAGAGAAGTTTTTTTACGACACTAAGTTAAAATTCTCCAAAAATGATAGTGCGTATCTAACAAAATAAAATATTAAGCCTCCGACTTCTTTTCGAAAGGAAGCGAGGCTTTTTCGTTTGCTTAAGGAGTTCGTGACCACAAACATAAGACTTGATTATCGAAATGAAATGAGTTTCATTTGTTTTGTAGAGATGGGAGCTCTACCTGCTTTTTAAGGAGACAGAAAGCATGTCAAACAAAATAAAAAGTAAGACGAATGCCGTTTTCACTATTGGGTGTGCCCTATTGGCCATTTCCTTAACAGGAACAATCGGTGCCATCTTCAGTGAGGGCTCAAACAGCCCTTCTAATAGTGACTCTTCAACTGTAGTCACCAAATACAGCATCAAGGTCGATGATTCCGTCCACGCCGGAACCGTTGTTCACGTGCAAAATGAAGCCGAAGCCGGCGAACAGATATCTTTCACCATAGAGGTCTACGACACGAAAGAATACATTTCAGCCGTAAAGGTGAACGATCAGGTGTTGACTGCCATAGATGGAACGTATAGCTTCACTATGCCGGATGAAAACGTTGTAATTCTTATCGAATACGGGAATTTCTATGGCATTACGGTCAATAACCCAGGCCATAGCGACACATCGGTAACCATCAAAGACAAAGATGGAAACGAGATCGCTCAGGCCAAAGAAGGCGAAGAAATTTATTTCACCGTCAACAATGCCTCAACTTCAGAATACATAACCGCAGTCAAAATGAATGGTGTGGTTTTAACCGAAGAAGCTGGTTCTTACAAGTTCACAATGCCAGCCGAACAAGCCATCATTACCATCGAATATAAGAACTTCTACACGATTTCAGTAGATAACAGTGGTCACACCGACACCACCATCAGCATCAAAAACGCTTCTGGTGATGACATTACTTTTGCCAAAGAAAGCGAAGAAGTCTTTGTTACCGTAAATAGCACTTCCGAAGCCGAATACATTGTCGGCGTTAAGATGAACGACACCGAACTGACCGCCAACGAAGGTGTATATAAGTTCGCTATGCCTGCAGAAAATGTCGTCATCACTATCGAATATAAGAACTATTACAGCATCTCGGTTAATAACGTTGGGCATAACGACACCACCATCGTCGTCAAAGATGCTTCCGGCAAATTAGTCTCAAAAGCCAAAGAAGGCGATGAGATCAATTTCACTGTATCTTGCAGTTCTACCACCGAATATATCACGGCCGTTAAAGTCAACGGAAACGCCGTAACCGAGAACGAAGGCGTCTATTCCTTCATGATGCCAGCGGAGAACGTATCAATCACCGTTGATTACAAGAGTTATTACACTTTAAGTGTTTCTAAACACGACACCACCACCGTAACTGTCCAAGACAGCGCCGGCAATGACATCACCTCCTCTAAAGAAGGTGAGACCATTTCACTATCGGTCAATAACACATCCGAAGACGAATATATCACCTCTATCAAAGTCAACGACGACGAGATCGCTACCACCGATGGAACTTATACCTTCACGATGCCAGCCGAAAACGTCACTATTGTTGTCGAATACAAGAGTTTCTATACAATCTCTTACAATGACGAAGGTCGTACGGACACCACCGTCACCATAAAAGACGCTTCCGGAAACACTCCTACCAAACTAAAGGAAGGAGATGCCGTCAGCATAACGGTATCCACGACCGTAACAAACCCTCAATACTTATCAAGCATCAAGGCAAACGGTATTGAAATCGCAACGGAGGCTGGGACTTATGACTACACCATGCCGGCCGCCGATGTCGTCATCACCGTCGAATATAAGAACTATCACACAATAACAGCCAACATTGCTGGCCACTCTGGAACGGCAGTTAAAATTTACGATTTTGACACTAACAAAGAAATAACCTATGCCAAAGAAGGCCAAGTGGTTCGTATTCTCGTTATGTGCGCCTCAACTGCCGAATATGTATCTGGAGTTAGATTAAACGGCGAATTAGTAACTGATTCTATGTTCTATAGTTTCAATATGCCTGATGAAGACGTTGTTATCACCTGCGACTACAAGCCTAAATATAATTTGACCTCCGATTCTTCCGTTCATAGCGGCACCTCCGTTTATTTCACCGATAAATGGGACAACAGAATCGAACACGCTAAAGACGGTGACACGGTAAAGGTTGTCGTCAGATGCGTGTCTACCTCAGAATATGTCACATCCGTTAAATTCAACGGCACAGAAATTGGTACCTCCGCCGGTACTTATTCCATCACCGTTGGATTCGAAGATGTAGTTATCTCTTTGGAATATGAGAACTACTACACCATAACCGCCGACACCACAGGCCATACGGATACCTCGGTCAGTAT
>CAYPED010000025.1:0-8512 GCA_964409745.1 uncultured Staphylococcaceae bacterium
TACCTTCTCAAGACTGAGAGATTCCTTTCTAAAAGCCAAGATAATCTCTTAGTCTCTAATATCGAAGTAGAAGCCAAAAAAGAGGCGGAGTACCGCTTCGTTTTTGGGCTGGATTTGGATATCTACGAAATCAACGGTCCTCATTTTGTTGAGAAAAACATAAAAGAAGAATCCGATTGTTTGGTCTTCGAAGGAAAAACCAATGAAGGCAAGATGATTTATGAGGCCGTGAATTATTCCGCTTCTAATGGAAAAGCCGTTCTTCGTGATGGCTTCTATGAAATCAACATCTCTCTCAAAAAAAGCGAGAAGTTTGAACTTTGTATCTTCTCCTTGGCCTTCGAAGAAAAAGTTGACTTTGTCAAAGAGATGAGCAAAGTCATTGAGATTGGATACCAACAAGAAAAAGAAGCCCACACCGACTTGTTCTCATCCTTGTATCATCAAGCGCAGGTTTCCCTTTTGGGAGACAAGGAAGGCGAAGATGAGCTTTCCTATGCCATCTATGAGTTATTGATCCTTGGTGACGAGAACAGAGCCAGAAGCATTCCGGCTCGTGGGGTTTCCGGTCAGACCTATAAAGGGGCGATCTTCTGGGACACCGAGATATTCTTATTGCCGTTCTTCGCTTTGAATGAGCCTAAAGCGGCCCATAATTTGGTTTTATATCGCATCAATACCTTAGAAGGTGCGAAAGCCAAAGCCAAAGAGTTCGGCTATGAAGGGGCCTTCTATTCCTGGGAAAGCCAGGACAGCGGTCTTGAAGCTTGCTCCAAATACAATGTCACCGACTATAAGACTGGTAAGCCTATCCGCACCTATTTCAACGAAAAACAAATCCATATCAGCGCCGATATCCCTTACGCCATCGAAAATTACATCAAGATAACCGGCGATGAATCCATCTTGGCCGAAGGGGCTTTAAAGGTATTAATCGAATGTTCGTTGTTCTTTAGGAGCTACGCCAAGAAGAGAAGCGATGGACTTTATCATATCGATGATGTCATCGGTCCTGACGAATATCATGAGAGAGTCAATGACAACGCCTTTACCAACTATATGGCTGCACACGCCGTTAAGTTCACCATCGACTCGTTAAAAAATAATAAGACGTTAATCGATAACGCTGACGATGTTATTTCTAAGTTAGAAGAATTCGTTTCCAATCTTTATTTGCCTAAACCAAACGAGAACGGAGTCATCGAACAGTTCGAAGGCTACTTCCAAAGAGAGGATTGCTCATTGGAAACCGTTAAGAGCAGAGTCAAAGACCCAAAGCAATATTGGGGCGGAGAAGGTGGACCTGCTTATGGCACCCAAATCATCAAGCAAGCCGATGTTGTGGCGATGCTTGCCTTATTAAGCAATGAGTTCCCTCTCTCTATTAAAAAAGCCAACTACGATTATTACTTCCCTCGCACCGAGCATGGTTCCAGCTTATCTAGCAGCATGTATTCTCTTCTAGCGACCGAGATAGGCGAGAAGGAATATGCATACTCGATGTTTAGGAAAAGTGCATCCATCGATTTGTATGGTCCTCAAAAGCTATATGCCGGTGGGATTTATATCGGTGGGACGCATCCCGCTAGCGCAGGCGGTGCTTATATGTCCGCGACATACGGATTCAGCGGTCTGAAAATCGATATGGAGGGCAAGATTTCTTGCTCAAACCACCTTCCTGAAGAAATCAAAGCGTTGAGTTATAAAATAAAGGTCAGGAACAAAACCTATAAGGTTCAAATAAACGAATCAGAAGCCAAAGTGGAGGAAATAGACAATGATTAAAGGAATTATCTTCGATTTAGATGGCGTCATCATCTCAACTGATAACTTTCACTATGCCGCTTGGAAAAAGATAGCCGATGATGAAGGCATTCCTTTTGATGAAAAAATCAACAACCGTCTTCGCGGTGTTTCCCGTATGGACTCTTTAAACATCATCTTGGAGAAAGCCAATAAAGAATACTCCCAAGAAGAAAAAGAAGCTCTTTGCGACAAGAAAAACGAAATCTACCGCCACTCCTTGGAATCTTTGACTCCGAAAGATGTGGACGAAGATGTCTTAAGCACTCTTAAGGCGTTGAAAGAAAAAGGCATTAAGTTGGCTTTGGGAAGCGCCAGCAAGAACGCTCCGTTTATCTTAGAAAGAATCGGCTTAAAGGATTTCTTTGATTTCGCGGTGGATGGCAGCATGATTACTCATTCCAAGCCAAATCCTGAAGTCTTCTTATTGGCGGCTGAGAAAATAGGCTTAGATCCATGCGATTGTGGTGTGGTTGAAGACGCCAAAGCCGGAGTCGAAGCGGCCAAGGCTGGTGGTTTCACTTCCTTTGGCATCGGTGATGCTTCTGACAGCGAATTCACCGATCATCCAATCAACAAACTCAGCGATTTGCTTAAATATTTCAACGATGGCCCACGTTTGAGAATCCAATCCTTATATAAAACTTATCCGAATGGCGTCACCGCGATTACGGATTTCAATCTTGATATTTATGACGAAGAATTCGTCGTCTTCGTTGGTCCTTCCGGATGCGGCAAGAGCACCGTCTTAAGAATGATCGGTGGCCTTGAGGATGTCACCCAAGGCTCTATCTTCCTTGATGATAGAGAAATCACCGATGAGGAAGCCAAAGATCGTAATATCGCGATGGTTTTCCAAAACTACGCCCTATACCCGCATTTGAGCGTCTTCAAGAACATCGCCTTCCCTCTAGAAGTCGAGAAAATTCCATTCAAGCACTTCTTCGATTTCAAATATCGCAAACATCGTAAACAAGAAATCAAAACCAAAGTCAACGCTGCGGCCGAAAAGATCGGTTTGACTGAATATCTTGATAGGAAACCGGCTAATTTGTCTGGCGGACAAAGACAAAGGGTTGCTTTGGGACGCGCTATCGTCCGTGATCCAGAAGTCTTCCTTTTGGATGAACCTCTCTCTAATTTGGATGCCAAAATGCGTGTTGCCATGCGCAGCGAAATCACTCGTTTGCATGACAAGCTCAAGACCATCTTCATCTATGTCACCCACGACCAGGTCGAAGCCATGACCATGGGTAGCAAAATCGTCGTTTTGAAAGACGGTGTCATCCAACAAGTTGGTTCTCCCGAAGATGTTTTCTTAAATCCAAGGAACCAGTTTGTGGCTGGTTTTATCGGCACTCCTCAGATGAATTTCTTCGATGCTGTCGTTAATAAGAAAGACGGAAAATACTTCGCCACCTTCCTTAATGGCAAAGAATTGGAACTTCCAGATGAACGCACGAAGAACTTCAATGAGGAATATTTAGGCTTGCATGTCGTGATGGGCATTCGTCCAAGATCGATTTCGGTCGATGGCGACCTCCGTTACGAAGAACAAAATATCAAAGCCAAAGTCAATCTCTTCGAGCAACTTGGCGAAGAGACTTTAGTCTACGCCTCCATCGATGGCAAAGATGATGATTTGATTATCTCGACCGAAGGCTTAGGACGATTCAAGAAAGGCGCGGAAATTGGTGTGTCCTTCCGTGTGGATAACGTATGCTTCTTCTCAAAGGGAAACGGCGACTCCTTACTTTGCTAGCGTCTATGCTTGCTATGACTCTCTCGGGATGTGAGATTACTTTCGGTTCGTCCAGCTCCGATATCCCTGACTCTTCCGATAGCTCCGCTCCATCATCCTCGGAATCTCCGTCGGACGATTCTTCTTCCTATTCTCGTGATGAGAATGGCTTTAAGGATTTCGATCCTAGCTATTTCGTGCCGGTCAACGATCCAAACGATAAAAAAGAGAAGAACCAAGTTAAGTTCTCCGACTATGTGGACGGCATGGAGCTTTACCCGAAGATGAAAATGTATGTCGCTGGGGAAGAAGTTCCTGTTTATAAAGTGAATATCAACGAGAACCGCACTTGGAAAGCGGATGCTGGCGTTCGCGTGATGTCGGCTTATGCGACCATTGCGATTAAAGGCAAGGTGAAGATTTCTTTACAATGCGCTTTCAACCCATTGCAGGACGTTGTCATTCGCCCGTTGGGCAAGAACGTTCCTTACGAAATCGACTCCGCGAGATGGGTTATCTCTTTTGATATCGATTCTCCGGGGCAATATCTCATTGAAACAAGACAGAGAACCCTACATCTTTTCGTTAATGAAATCAAAGATGAGGATATCTCCAACTGCATTGTTTTCAAAAGAGGCATTCACACCAAAGACAACGATTCAAGAATCAATAGCAACAATGAAATCACCATTCATTCCAACGAACATATTTATCTCGAAGATGGAGCGGTAGTCCGCGCCAAATTTGTGGCCACAGACGCCAGCAATTTTTCCATCAAAGGTCCTGGTATAATCGATGGCTCTACATTCCCTAGAAACCCAAACGAAGGAACGGCAACCATTCCTCTCGATTTCAACTTCTGTAGCAACTTCACCCTTGAAGACTTTTCCATCATGGATCCGGCTGGGTGGGCTTATAACATCTACTTCGCGAACGGAGTTACCATCAAGAACACCAAGATTATGTCTAGCCGCAGCAATGGCGATGGTATATCCATCCAAAGTTGCAACAACGTGAATGTTGAAGGCTGTTTCCTCCGTACTTGGGACGATTCCTTGGTCGTTAAGAACTATGTCAATTGGCGTACCCAAGCTGAAGGCAGCACCTCAGGCGTTCATTTCTCTGACTGTCTTATTGTCACTGACCTGGCTCAATGCATGGAAGTCGGATACGAAACCATCGGTGAGAAGATGGAGGATATTTCCTTCTCCAATATCACCGTGTTGCATGCCTTCCATAAGCCAGTTATGAGCATTCATAACGGCAACAACGCCAAAATTAGGAATGTCCGTTACGAAAACATCACGGTGGAAGATGCTTCAATGGGCAGAGGGGATGGCAATCCTTATCTCTTTGATTTTGATGTTTCCTATAGCCCAACTTGGAGCGATAACCACAAAAAGACCGGTCTTGGCGATATCGACGGAGTTGATGTCTCCAATGTCTTGGTCCTATCTGGCTACGAGAATCCAAAAGTTAAGGTGACTGGTTCAATGGAAACTAGAGATGGTTACACCAAAGAAGCTCATTACGTTAAGAATGTTCATTTCAAGAACGTGTCTGTTTTAGGCGAAGCAGTTGACGGGTCGTATGCAGGCTATGTTAATTCATATGCTCAAGGCGTTACTTTTGAAAATACGGCAGCCGCTACTGGCGCGACTTATACGAAGCCAGATATTTCAAGCTACGGAAATAATGTGGAACGTGTTAAATAAAGAATCCGCCAGGTAGTGACTTCTCTTAGCATTTTGTCAGTCAAGTTTACCGCTTTTCTTAGTTTTTGAATTTTAACTGCATACTTTTTGCCTAAAAATATGCAATTAAATTGATTAGTTTTCAAAAAACAAATAAGATAAGGGCATGAAATTTATCAATCTAAAAGAACAAGTACTAAAACTTAACACGCCTATTAATATCTCAATGCTCCAGGCAATCGAGGCCAATAGAGGCAAAGTTTTCTTTTTGCCTAAGAAGGTGAGATTGAATCGCCTGCATGACTTAAATAAAAGGAGAAGCGTCACCAGCAGCAACGAAATTGAAGGTATCAAGATTGCCAAAAGTCGTGAAGAAGACATCTTGCTTAACCATCTAGATCCAGAAACTACTGAAGAGTTTTTATTATTCGGATATAACAAAGCGTTAGAAAATGTCTTCAGTGTCTATAAATATCAGTCGCTTACTGAATCCTACATCAAAGATTTGCATTATTTCTTATACGAATCTTTGACTCCTGGTTTCGGTGGAAAATACAAAACCGAGCAAAACTATATTAGGGAATACGATAAGGGCGGAAATTTGTTAAGAACGGTATTCATTCCTGCCTCGCCGGAAGAAGTTTCTGATTTGATGGGCAATTTGGTATATCAATTCAATGAGTGCCTTAAAGATGCTCAGTGTAACATTCTCTTAACTATTTTTGTCTTTGTTTTGGACTTTCTTTGTATCCATCCGTTTTTTGATGGCAATGGCAGGGTTTCAAGATTGCTCACAACATTCCTTTTGCTCAAATATGGCTATGATTTAGACCAATATTATTCGCTATCTTATGTAATTTTGAATAATATCGATGCTTATTATCGCTCCCTGGAAAAATCTTCGGATGGTTGGCACGAAGGAAACAATAATCCTGAATATTTCGTTCACTTTATGCTGGAGTGCTTAAAGGAAGGCTATAAGAAATTGGCTTATATCGTAGAGCTTAATTCAATGGCAGGATTTGCGAACGATAAAGTTTTACGTGTCATTAATGACGCAAAGGCCCCAATATCAAAGTCTGAGATAGAAGAAATTCTAATCAACCTATCTCGAACCACCATTGAGAAAGCGCTGGGCGTTTTGACTTCCTCTAATTCAATACAAATAGTTCAAAGTGGCAAGTATGCTAAATATTACAAAATTTAACTGCATACTTTTTGCTTAAAAATATGCAATTAGATTTCAAACAAAGGCGTAAAAAAGAATTAGGTTGACACCTTTAAAAACAAAAAAGCCCTTAGCTGGCGGCAAGGGCTTTTCTTTTATTGTTGTCCGGAAACTGGCTGGGCTTCTGCTTCTTGAGTCTCCGCCTTCTTCATCTTCTTCAATTCCATCCATAAGAAGACAACGGTGAAGATTAAAGATATTGCATCGCTTATTGGAGCGGCCCATAAGATACCCAACATTCCCATTCCGTGCGGTAAGGCGATGGTTAATGGAACGAAGCAGATGACATCTCTAATCAATGACAACAGCATCGATTTGACTGGAGAGGAAATAGATTGGAGGAAGATTGAAGAAGCTTTTTGGACGCAGGTGAGGGGGATGAGCATCAAATAGATACGCATCGTGTATTCACCAAATTCCATATAAAGGTCTTTGTTGGTGGTGTTGGCGCCGAAGATAGAAACGATTTGTCTCGGGATGATTTGGAAGATGATCAAAGCGACTGCCCCAACTACGAAAGTGGAGATAAGAATGATATTCAAAGCCTTTCTGACGCGTTTGAACAATCTGGCTCCATAGTTATAACCCACAACCGGTTGGGCGCCTGCGGCGATGCCAACGGCGATATTGATAACGATGGAGAATACTTTCATGACAACGCCGACGATGGCCTGAGGGTCATTGATTCCGTATTTGGATTCCAAGCCCCACTTGGCGATCGTGTTCATCGAAACGACGGAGATGATGACGATGCTGATTTGGGTGAGCCAAGAGGAGAAGCCCAACTTCAAAGTTTCCCATAAAGACTCTTTATTAGGTAGGAAGTCCTTCCATTTTAAGCGGAAAGTCTTGCTGAAGAAGAAATAAACAAAACTGATGATGAAGGAAATAATCTGACCGATGATGGTGGCTAAAGCTGCCCCAGTAAGACCCATATTCCAAACGAGAATCATCAAAGCGTCCAAAACAATATTGGTGACTGCGCCAGCAACCATGGAAAGCATAGCAATCTTTGGTGCCCCATCGGCACGGATAATGGAGTTCATTGTGCTCATCATGATATAAGCAGGGAAACCCAAAACGATGATGAAGCCATACTCATGAGCCTTTTCCAAAGACTCAGCGGTTTTAGCTCCGAATAATTCAAGAATCGGATCCAATAAAGGCAAACAAATGGCGTAAAACAACAATGAAACGATCAAAGAGAAAAGCAATGCGTTGCCAGCTGCTTTACCGATCTGCTCTTTCTTGCCCTTGCCTAAGCACAAGGACATATAAGCTGCCGCGCCATCGCCCAAAAGAAGGCCGAAGCCCAAGGCAATAACCGTTAGTGGAAAGACGATGGTGGTCGCCGTATTGCCAATGGAACCAACCGACGAGTTGCCGATGAAGATCTGATCGACGATGTTATATAAAGCGCTGATTAATAAAGAAAGGATGCAAGGAATGGAAAATTTAAGAATCAGTTTCCCGACTTTTTCTTCACCTAGATAGTTTTCTGATTTCATTTTACGTCTACCTCCTGGAAGCGTCTTCCCCGGAGGTACAACGTTAAACTTTCGTAAAACGTGAGTATTTTAATAGTTTAAAAAAATCTATGTAAGCGATTTTTATTTAAGAAAAAAAGAAAACCCCAATCGCGGGATTGGGGTTGATAACTGATTAGCTATTCGATGTGGAAGTCGTATAAGTGATGGTGACGGCGGTATTTGGCATCGTGAACTTATAAACGTAGAAGGCAACCGAAGCGCTGCTGCTGGCGTTTATCTTCTCGCATTCGATACCGTTTGCGTAAACCTTATCAACGTTTGCTGGGGAACCCAAATAGACGAAGACGATATCACCGTAGGTTGCGGAGGTGATTGGCGTTGCATCGCCATCCCAATTCCCATCCTTAGCAAGGGCGAAATAGCCATGGGCATCGCTACTTTCGAAAGAAATTTCCGAAGTATATGTTACTTCAATGGAGACATTCTCTTTAGGCATTGTAAAGGTATAAACACCTTCGTTTGCGGTTAAAATGTTGCCATTGATGCTGACGCTCTT
>CAYPED010000026.1:0-8481 GCA_964409745.1 uncultured Staphylococcaceae bacterium
GGAATACACCCACATATTGATGTAGTTGTTTTCGATGGCCCAAGCCAATTGACCGGCAAAGCCGATTAAGATAATGGCGATCCATTCACGGGCGCCTAGTCTTTTCTTTTCGTTTTCCATATGTTAAATGATAAACTTATTTGCGATGTTAGAAACAATTTCCGAAATCCAACGCATATTCTTCTATATCTTCATCGGCTTGTTCGCCGCCGTTTCTATTTTCCATTTGGTAGTTTCCTTTTTGGAAAATAGGAAACTTAGACGCATATCCAAGCCATTTTGTTTAATCTTTTTGGGATTGGCTGCCGTTTCGGTCCGCCCAGCCGATGGATGGCCTATTTATGTCGGTGCCTTCTTAGGAGCTATCGGTGATATCTTCTTAATTAAGAAGGATAAGATGAATCTTATCATCGGATGTACCTCATTCTTTTTGGGACATCTCTGCTATATCGGTTCGATGCTGACCACCCTATATAAGGCGGGCATCATGCCGTGGTGGGGCTATCTCGTTACCTTAGGCTGCTACTTGGTGGTCGTCCTTATTTGCCTTAAGCCAATGCAGCATGTGGCGACCGGAAATAAGCTTCTGGGCACTGGCATCGCCATTTATTTCAGCTCGTTGATTGCGTTATTAGGAACTTCGGTGGCTTTAGCCACTTTGGCTCCAACTCCTTACTACGCTTTATGCGTGGCGGGTGCTGTCTTATTCATCCTCAGCGACACCGTTCTTATCTTTACCATCTTCAGACACGGTATCAAAAGAAAAGACTTCTATATCATGCTGACCTATTTGGCAGCGGAATGCTTGATTATCTTAACTTTGACCTTAACGGTTATTTAAATAGGAAACGAATTGTTTTAAGGCTTTTGAGCGGTGGGAATATTTGTTTTTAACGTCTTCAGGTGCCGTTCCAAAGTCGACATTGCCTTCGTTGCAATGGAAAATAGGATCGTATCCGAACCCGCATTGTCCGACTGGTTTATCTAAAAGATATCCAGGGCAATCGCCTTCGAAATATAAAGGTTTAGAACCATCGTACAAGCAGATGCAACAATGGAATTTGGCATCTCTCTTTTTGCCTTCTAATTCCTTATTAAGAACATCAAAAACAGCAGGATATCCCCCGCTTTCGGTCGCGAACCTCGCTGAATATATTCCTGGTTTGCCATCCAGGGCCTCGATGCACAATCCAGAATCATCGGCGATGGTCGTTAATCCAGACGCTTCAAAAAAGGCCTTTGCCTTAATCAAAGAGTTCTGCCTGAATGTCTTTCCGTTTTCTTCGGGATCAATGCTAAGTCCCAAATCTTTCGGGGTGACTATCTCTATCCCCAAAGGATTCAAGATTTCCCTAAATTCTTGGGCTTTATGGACGTTATTGGTGGCAAGAAGGAATTTAAGCATATATTGATTATCTCTCTTTTCTCAATTTCGGTCGCCATTTTTCTTTCGATACCAACGAATTTTCAAAAGTATTCTTTTGACTAATCAAAACCCCGTAGTAGGATAAATATGTTTATATTTATAAGGGATTAATATTATGATTGCAAAAACGAAAGTTATTCCGAACATAGTTAATCTCCCCAAGGATCTAGAAACCATCAAAGTCCTAGATCCGGAATATGTCTACATCGCGACCGACAACGCCCGTTGCCCTAAGTCCGATGTCTATATTCAAGAAGGAGACGAAGTGAAGCTCTACCAAGAAATTGGCATGAGACATGGCCCATTCTTCGATCAGCCAATCCATGCGACCGTTTCTGGCACCTTTGTAGGATATGAAACCCATTGCTACCGTAATGGGAAACCAATTAAGTTCATCAAAATCAAAAACGACTTCAAGGACACTCCGGCTGAATCAGCCAAAGAAAGAACCGACGAAGAAATCAAAGCCCTCTCCAAAGACGACATGACCAAAATCATTGCCAACATGTCGAACGTTGGTCTGGGCGGTTCTTCTTTCCCGACTGCCGTGAAGTTCCAAACTAAGGATAAGATCGATCACATCTTGATCAACGCCATCGAATGCGAACCGTACCTCAATGCCGACCATCGCGCCATGCTCGAGGTTCCTGATCAGATCATCGCCGGCCTCCATTACATCATGCAGGCTTTCGAATGCAATGACTGCATCATCTGCATCAAGAAGAAGTATCACGATTTATATGACGCTTATGTCAAGGTTCTTGAGAACGAGCCAAACATCAGAGTTCAGAAACTTGAGAACTATTACCCACAAGGCTGGGAAGTCGCGATGATCAAGGAATGCCTTGGCATCAAACTCAAATCAGGCGAACTTCCAGCCAAGCGTGGCATCATCAACTTCAATATCTCGACCGTCATCGGCATCTATAAGGCCATCAAGCTCAATCAGCCAGTCATCGAAAGAGACATCACCGTCAATGGCGATGGCATCAAGCAACCGATGAACTTCCGAGTCAGAGTCGGCACCCCAATCAGGCCGTTAATCGATAAATATTGCGGTGGCTATGTCGACCCAGAAAAGCCAAAGGTCTTCATCCTCGGAGGCCCAATGATGGGTGCTTCCGAACCAAGCGATGACTGTATCGTTTCTAAGACCGTCACTTCTTGTTTGGTCTTAAACGAACGTAAGTATGTCGAAGAGCCATGCGTCAGATGCGGCTCTTGCGTCTATTCCTGCCCGGTGGGGTTGGAACCGGTCCAGATCATGAATGCGGTCAAGGTCATGGACAAAGAAAGAATCAAGGCGTTGAACCCATTAAGATGCATCGAATGTGGCCTTTGCACCTATTCCTGCACCTCAAAAATCAAGGTCACCGACTTTGTTAGAAGGGCTAAGGTGTTTGCGAAACTATGAATAACCCAGTAATCGTTAAAGAATCGGCCCCTCACATCAGAAGGAAGGCCACTGTCGCCAGGATGATGCTCGATGTCATCATCGCCCTCGTCCCGGTCATCGTTTTCTCGTTCATCGCTTGGGGCTTAAAAGCCTTGATGATCATCGGAATCTCCTTGGTAGCTTGGATTGGTTCCGAAGCGGTCTATGTCGGAATCCGCAACCAATTCCCGAAATCGACCGACAAGCACACATTCAAAGAAAAAATCAAACATGCCTATTCGGCTTACACCATCAATAACTTCTTAGGACCAGTCGTTTCGGCCTTGATCTTCGCGATGGCGATGCCAGCCGGAGCCTCTTGGTATCACGTTTTGATTGGTTCCCTATTCGGCTCCATCTTGGGCAAATTGGTCTTCGGTGGCTTAGGCAGCAACATCTTCAACCCAGCTGTTGTCGGTATGTGCTCGGCCAAGCTTATGTTCGGTGGTTCTTATCAAACCATCAACAACTCTTTGCTGCCGGACGCCTTCTCCTCCGCCACCCCATTGCAGGCTGATTTGGGCACTTATTCGATGCTTGACCTCTTCCTTGGCAAAACCAACGGAACCTTAGGCGAAGTATCCGCTTTATGCATCCTTATCGGTCTTATCTATCTCCTTGTTAGGAGAAGCGCGGACTTCCGTGTCACCTTCTCGTATCTTGGAACTTTCTTGTTCTATATCCTCATCGCCGGCATCTTCTATAGCAAAGCCGGTTATGACTATGGCACCTTCATCGGTACCCAGATGTTAAGCGGTGGTCTTCTCTTCGGTGCTACCTTCATGTTGACTGACCCAGTCACTTCGCCAATCAATAAGCCTAACCGCATCCTTTATGGCATGATTGCCGCCACCTTCACCGTCATCATCCGTTTGTTCGGCGGACTTCCAGAAGGCGTTGGCTTCTCCATTTTGTTGAGCAATATGCTCGTTCCTGTTTTGGACTACTACAAATGGTCCACGCCGAGATTCACCAAGAAGTTTTGGATCATCGGCTCTGTCTTACTAGTCATCGGCCTCTTGGTCGTCTGTTTGGCTCTCGGTATCGGAGGTGTTAAATAATGGCTAAGAAATTTGATAAGAAATTCATCACCATCGGCCTTATCTTAGGTGGCATGGCTGCCGTGGCTGCTGGTATTTTGGGCGGTGTCAACTTGCTGACCAAGGACACCATCGCCGCCAATGACCTCAAATCTCAGGAAAAGGCTTTGGCTAAGGTTTTCTCCGATGCCGCTAGCTATTCCGAAGCCAAGGTTGTTGATTCCGAGGCTCACGAATATGTCCTCAAGGAATGGGAAGCCTTCAAAGAAGATAAGACTTCCATCGGCAAGATTTACTACACCTCAGGCAAGAATGCCTATGGTTCGGTTTCCTTGATGGTCGGTATCAAGACCGACCGCATCGCTAATTTCGCGGTGGTCTCCAACACCGAATCCTACGCTTCCACCTTGGAAGAGAATTACATCGGCAAGTTCTTGGCCGATCCGGAAAACACCAATTTGGATGACATCGACGTTTCTTGCGGTGCCACCTACGGGGCGAAGCTCGTCAAAGCCATGTGCGATGACGCTTTGGCCTATCATTTGGAAGGAGGCAAATAAGTATGGAAGAAAACAAAGTCTCCTATAAGAAAGAGTTCTTGAAAGGCATCTTCATCGAAAACCCTCTCTTCATCTCTTTGCTTGGCACCTGCCCTGCTCTTGCCACCACCAAGTCCATCGAAGCCGCTATCGGCATGGGCTTGCTCTTCATCATCGTCTTGGTTTGCTCCAATGTCCTTATTTCCTTATTAAGGAAGGTCATCCCAGACGAAATCAGAACCCCGGCTTACATCTTGGTCATCGCCACTTTCGTTACTATTGTAAAGATGTTGGCGGAAGCCTATTTGCCAGAGTTATATAGCACCCTCGGCGTCTTCATTGCCTTAATCGTCGTCAACTGTATCGTTCTCGGCCGTGCGGAAGCCTTCGCTTCGAAGAACAAAGTCTTACCGTCCTTATTGGACGCTCTCGGCATGGGTATCGGCTACACATTAGCCCTTATCATCATTGCCTTCTTCAGAGAAGTCCTTGGCACTGGCATGATTACCTTTGGCAAGATCTTCACCTTTATCCCACTTACTCGTATCCCAATCCTTAAGATGGTCACTTCCAACGCCGAAGGAATTATCACTGGCGTTGTCTACGACTATTCGATTCCACTCTTCACCAACCCAGCGGGCGCCTTCATCGTCTTCGGATCGATCCTGGCCGTCATCGCTTTCATCGGCAATAGAAAGAAAGAACTCGCCGATGACAAAAAGAAAAAGGCCTTAGCCGAAGCTAGAGCCAAAGCGGCCGCCGAAAAGGCCAAAGCCGCTGCCGCTGCAGCTCAAAACAAACCGGCCGAAGGAGGTAAATAAATATGGGATTTATCACATTCTTATTGGCCGTCCTTAGCGCCATGCTCGTCGATAACGTTGTCTTGTCCCGTTTCTATGGCATCTGCTCGTTCATCGGCGTTTCCAAGAAAGTTAACTCCGCTCTTGGCATGGGCTTAGCCGTCGTCTTTGTCATCATCATGGCGACCTTGATTTGCTACCCGCTTTATATGCTTCTTGAGCTTGCGGGCATCGAATTCATGGATACCATCGCCTACATCTTGGTCGTCGCCTGCTTAGTCCAGTTAGTCGGCTTATTCATCAAGAAATATTCACCAGGACTTTATAAATCCTTGGGCATCTATCTTCCTTTGATCACCACCAACTGCGCCGTCCTTGGCGTCGTTCAAGGCAACACCGATACCGGAAAGACCTTCGTCGAAGCTCTCGCTAACGGCGTC
Organism: uncultured Staphylococcaceae bacterium; assembly: GCA_964409745.1. Taxonomy (GTDB): domain Bacteria; phylum Bacillota_I; class Bacilli_A; order RFN20; family CAG-826; genus UBA4951. The sequence continues at coordinate 5,681 of CAYPED010000026.1, forward strand.
GGTACCTCCGTTGGTTTCTTATTGATCATCGTCGTCTTCAGCTGCATCCGCGTCCGTTTGGAATCCGCAAATACCCCTAAGGCTTGGAAAGGAGTCCCAGTGGCTCTTGCTACTGCGGCCATTATGGCTATTGCCATGATGGGCTTGACTGGGCTTATCTGATGCTATTTATTTCAACCGGTGGATATTTGGCCATCGCCATCGTTATCTTGGTGGCCTTGGTCATCACCTTCATCGTCTCCTTCATTCTCTATAGGAGAACTCCGGTCCCTAAGGGCTGCGAGAATATCAAAATCGGCGAAGAGAACTGCAAAGGCTGCGCTCATAAGGAATGCAGCCATTACATCTCCGTTGATGAAAGCGAGGAAAAACAATGAACATGTTAAAAACCCTCCCAAACTTACTTTCTGATTCTAGCGAATCCATGACCAGCGGCGGGATGACCATCCTTTGGGCCGTTTTAATCTTGCTTGGCATCGGACTTATCTTCGGCGTTATCTTGGCCATTGCTTCCAAGGTTCTTTACGTTAAGGAAGACGAGAGAATCGATGAGGTTGCCAAGTTGCTTCCGGGGGCCAACTGCGGTGCCTGCGGATACGCTGGCTGCCACGCTATGGCGGAAGCCTTGGTCTCCAAAAAAGAAGAATGCGTCTCCAAATGCAAGGTCGGCAAGCCCGATAAGAACTACGACCCGATCTTACGCTATTTGGCCGCTCACCCAGACGAGGACGGAACGCCGTTTAAGACCCATCTATGATGAATAAGACCCCAAGATATCTATTAGCCTTATCCCTTTCGGCCTTAGCCCTTATGGGCTGCGAAAACGATTCTAGTAAGCTATACACCAAATCGGTGTATGGCTTTTCTACATTCGTAGAGGTCAAGTTGTACAGCGAGGATAAGCAAGATATCGAAGAGGTCTCCAATATCATCGAACGTTACAGTACCATCTGCGATCCATACCTTGATTCCACGGGATCAATCATCCTTTATGATGTCAACCACACTTCCGAAGAACTCCAGGTTTCCAAAGAGCTTTATGATGTCCTTTACTTGGCGGACTCTTTGAAAACCAAGACCAGTAATTATTTCTCGCCATACCTGTTCAATGTCTCGGAACTTTATAAGACCAATCTCCCTAATGGGGTAGTCCCTAGTTCCGATGAAGTCGCTTCCTTACTAACCGAAGCCAATAACACCTCTTTGTCCTTTAGAGAGCAAGACGGGGCTTATTACGTTAAGAGAAACGGGAATGGCCAGATAGATTTAGGCGGGATTGCCAAAGGGGCTTGTTTGGACGCCTTATATGACTATTTCTTAGAAAAAGGGATTACCAATTATTTGGTAAGCAGTCAGAGTTCCATCCTTTTGGGCGAGAAAAAGAACGCTACGGATGGGAAATATAAGGTCGCCATCAAAGATAAGACCGACACTTATTTCAAATTGAAGAATTGTGGCCTCGCCACCTCTTCCATCTCCGAACAACGTTATGACATCAATGGAATTACTTATTCCCATATCGTTAATCCAAAGACTGGCTCTGCCATTGCCGCCCATCAGACTTGCATCATCAGAGGCCCAATTGATTCCAATGCGGAACTAGATGCCTACGCCACGGCCTTTATGAATATGTCCGATGATGAAATCAAAGCCTTTGTTAAAGATAATGACTTAGGAACGATGATCATCGACGGAGATGACAATTACACGATAGACTTAGATACCTATGCCGTTTAAAGAGACTGTCAAAAAGCATAAAGCCGACATTATTTTGGCCGGAGTGATTTCCATATTGTGCGTCATAGGCATAGTCGTTTATTCTTGCATCAAGACCAAAGGGAACGCCAATTACGCCAAGATTTATGTGAAGAACAGTCTGGTTGAAGAAATAAATCTTCGTGACGCCAGCGAGACGAACACCGATATATCTGTTCTTGGAGAAAACGGATATATGAAAATCACCTACCATAAAGGCGAAATAAAAGTCTCGGAGAGCAATTGCCCGCATCAATATTGCGTGAACAAAGGCTATATCAACACCGCCAATAATCCAATCATCTGCGTTTATAACGCCGTCTATATCGTCATTGAGGGGACATCGTCTTACGATGTGGCTATCTGATGAGCATTAGGAAGATAACCAGATTGGCGATGTTGCTCGCCATATCCATCGTCCTTTCCATCGTCGAAGGACTTATTCCAACCGGACCGATTCCAGGCATCAAACTTGGCTTGGCTAATGCGGTGGCTCTTTATATTCTATATAAAGATGGAATCTTGGAATCGATAACAGTATCCGTTTTAAGGGTTGTCCTCGCTGGGCTATTGAGAGGAACCATTTTCCAAATGGGCTTCTGGATGTCCGTGGCGGGCATGGTCCTATCCCTGGGTATGATGATTTTATTCAAACTACTATTCAAAAAGTTCTCGATTATTGGGGTTTCTATCATCGGCGCCGTCTTCCATTCGGTTGGCCAAATATTGGTGGCTATCATCTATCTCGGGACCGTCTATGTCGGCTACTATCTCCCTATCTTGGTTCTCGTTTCGGTGGGAACTGGCGTCCTTACTGGATTCATCGCCAAGATGCTTCTAAAGATTAAAATCGAATAGGGAATCCATTATTTTGATAAAAAGAAAACCCAGGATAGCCTGGGTCTTTTTGTTCCCTGGAGCGGGAGACGGGAATCGAACCCGCGTGATCAGCTTGGAAGGCTGAGGTTCTACCATTGAACTACTCCCGCATTGGCGGACCATAAGAGATTCGAACTCTCGATCTCCTCCGTGACAGGGAGGCATGT
>CAYPED010000027.1:0-8351 GCA_964409745.1 uncultured Staphylococcaceae bacterium
GATATCAGGAACGTTCTTGGATTCATAACTAGAACGGATCAAATCATCGAAATCGTTCTTATTGATGTAGGTCTGCTGTAGTTGAATTCCGTCGTTCGTGTTCTTGTTGAATAGCTTTCTTTGGGAAATGTTGATTTGGTTTTCCCATTCTTCGAAATCCATCATCCACATTTTGATGGTCGTGGCACCGTCTTCGACCACCTCGACTTCGTCATCGATGGAAATGTCATCTGGCGGGGTGCAGCTCGCTAAGCCAAAAACAAGCATTAACGAGGTCATTAAAAGCGAACTTTTTCTCATATATTTAGACTCCTTCTAGAGCTGGTAGAGTTCTACAAGATACATTTTAAAGAGAAAATGAAACCCTTTATAGGATTAAAAACTTGTAAATGATAACAAAAATTTGGCTAATTCCTTTTTAACATCGATATGGAACGGTGATTTGATAACCAAAATTATTTATTGGTCTTTTCGTTCTTATATTGGGTCGGATACCTGCCATCCAATGAATGGAACCAGCGGGAAAAAGTCTGTGGTTTGTCAAATCCTAAAAGGTCGGAAATTTCTTTGACCGACTTAAAAGAATTACGTATGAGGTTTTTGGCGTATTTGATTCTCAATTTGTCGTAATACTTCTTCGGGGTGGTGTTGAACGCTTTTTTAAAGAGGTTATTCAGTTGCCAAGAGGAAAGATTGCTCTTAAGCTCAAAGTCCCTTAAAGATAGATTGGCTGTAAGGTTTTCAGACATATAACGGACGATAAGCGAGACCGTATCGAAGTCTTCGGCATCGCCTTTATAGCCGATAGCGTCGCTTATAAAAGAAGAAATAAGCAGTTTCAATGCCCCTTCCATGTGCAAAGATTTAAGAGGATCGTCGTAGGTGAATTCATCAATGACGTGAAGGATAAGGCTTCTCATTAAAGAGGTATTGCTCGCGTGCACTACATAAGGAAGATGAAAGCCATTCTTCTCGAGATAGTTCTCCCTGAAGTACGTTAATTCCAACTCGGTCATTTCTTCTTTTCTCTTAAAAGAAACCGGGATGGATGTTGATTTTTCATCAACATTGAAATCGAAATGGATGTGTGGCTGGCAACAGTCGGTCTTATACCAAGTGATTTTATGATGGATATCAGGCGGGATAAGTACCATGTCGCCTTCTTCGACGATATATCTCTCCCCCTCGATTTCGATGGACATGCGGCCTTTATCGATAAAGATAATTTCAAAATCATAAATAGACCTATCGACTAGGTATTCAGGAAGCCAAGTATGGTACATGGCCAAACGGATATAAGGCTTAAAATCCAAATTCATATTTACAATGATAAAGAAAAATAACAAAAACCGTGATTTTTATTTCGTCGCCCCAGCATTTTCTTTCCGTCATTTATCTTCGGCACATTTTGCGATATAGCAAAAAACTTGATTAAAGCTGAAAAAACACTAGATTGCCAGATGCCTCATGATATCTAACTTTTTTGTCAGAGCTTCTATTCATGGTCTTCGAAAGACGTAAGTTAAAGCGAAGCGTTATCTACTAAAAAGTGTATGGGTTCCCACAGTTGGATACAATATTTGAGGGGCTCTTGGAAACTAGATGGAGGAAGACACGCAAATGAGAATTGAACGCATAAAAGAATTAATCGGAGACAATAGAGAGATCGAATTCGACTACAAAGATAAGAGATATTCAATTACCTATTTTGATGAGAACAGAAAATCGTGGATTTCCTTCTGCGAGTTTTACCAAGAACCAATCGATGTCCTTAGTCCTGACGAATTACTCAAAATCAAGATAGACGGAATAACGTTGGTGGAGATACTCTCCAATTTGCCAAATTCCGCTTTCGATATTTATTAATAAAACACGTTTGATTCCGAAAGAAAAAAGGCAGCCCTTATGAGCTGCCTATTTTTTGCATTGGCGGAGACAGAGAGATTTGAACTCTCGCACGAGTAACCCCGTCTAACGGTTTAGCAAACCGTCCCCTTCGGCCTCTTGGGTATGTCTCCGTGCTGGGATACTTTAGCACAAAGCATCCCGAGAAACTATCTTATTTTAATAAGCCTTGGCGAAATAAGCGACGATCTTGGCTTTTTGCCCACAAACTGGGCAGACTCTATCATCATCTATCTCTCCATAGATGCATCTGGCCGTGCCACCGTTGGTGATTTCCTTGATCTTCAGTTCGCAGTCTTCATGGCCGCAGTAAGCCATTCTGACATAGCCGCCTTTATCCAAATGAGACTTAAGCTCATCGATATCCTTGGCATCATGCTTATTGGCTTCAAGGAAGGCTTTGGCCTTATCATACATATTCTGATGGATTTCATCCAACAAGGCCGGAATCTTATCTTCCAATTCGGTGATTGGGGCGGTGATCTTCTCCCCGTTGACACGTTTGGTCATGACGGCGTTCCCTTCGGCTAAATCTCTTGGGCCGACTTCGATGCGGAGAGGTACACCCTTCATCTCGTATTCGGCAAACTTCCAGCCTGGGGTTCTGGAATCATCGTCATCGACTTTGACCCTGATGCCTTTGCCCTTTAAGACCTTTTCGATGGTATGGCAGGCATCTAAGACGCCTTCTTGTTGCTGTCTAATTGGGATGATGACAACCTGGATTGGGGCCACGTGAGGTGGCAAGACCAAGCCATTATCGTCGCCATGAACCATGATAACGGCCCCGATCAAACGGGTGGAAGCGCCCCAAGAAGTCTGATGTGGGGTTTCTAATTTGTTTTCTTTTCCTAAATAGGAAATGCCATAAGCTTTGGCGAAGCCGGTGCCTAAGTAATGGGAAGTGCCGGATTGAAGGGCCTTGCCATCATGCATAAGGGCTTCGATGGTATAGGTAGCTACCGCGCCAGCAAAGGTCTCATGTTCGGTCTTCTTGCCTTTGACGAATGGGATGGCCAGCATGTCCCTGCCGCAGTCATCATAGACATCCAACATGCGTTTGACGTTATCTTCGGCTTCTTCTTGGTTGGAGAACAAGCAATGTCCTTCTTGCCAGAGGAATTCGGAGCCTCTTAAGAATGGACGGGTGGTCTTTTCCCAACGGACAACGGAACACCACTGGTTATAACGGACTGGCAAGTCTCTATGGGAGGAGATGCTACGTTTGAATAACTCAGAGAAAAGGATCTCGGAGGTTGGACGGATGACCAATGGGTCTTCGAGCTTCTTGCCACCTCCGATGGTGGCGATCAAAGCCTCAGGGGCAAAGCCTTCGACGTGTTCCTTTTCAACGTTGAACAAGGACATTGGGATAACCAAAGGAAGATAGACATTTTCAGCCTTTTCTTCTTTGAAGCGTTTGTTCAAGTAGTTCTGAATCTCTTCCCAGATGGCATAGCCATAAGGTAGATATTCGATGAAGCCTTTGACGGAAGAATAATCCATCAATTTGGCTTTGCGGCAGACATCGGTGTACCATTGGGCGAAATCGACGTCTCTGGCGGTTATAGCCTGATTCTTAAGCTGATTGGCCATGTTTATTTACCTTCTTTCATGAATTGCAATTTGGTGACGCTCTTGCTTGGGAGTGGTTTCATCATCTTCTCGTATGGGGCCACCATATCGGAGGAGATGTAATCGACGCCGCTTCTAACGACCATTTCAACGATGTTCCAGGTCGTTAGGTTGGTGGCGATGATCGGCTTTTTATATTTCAATAAGCCTTCGACCAAGACATGGAGCTCGGAACGGATCTTAGCGTCTTTCTCGAAGTTGTCTTCGGAGGAGAGATCAACCAAGAAAGCGTCGCATTTCTCGTATATTCTTGGGTCTAGGTCAAGGACCGTGCTCTTTAGGACCATCGCGAACTTGATGCCCTTGGCCTTTAAGGTCTCAATCTGCTCAATAAAGGTAGAGACCGAATTGGAATCCGATCTGTTCTGGATATCATCGGCGATGAAGGTTAAGAACAAGTTGGTTTCCTTATTGATTCGAGAACGTAGAAGAATCGGCAAGCAGACTTCCCTTTCATCCATCTGGATGCGGAAGAAGAGACGATGTTCTTTGTTGGAACGTTCGGAAACGAACTTCGGGATGGTGTTTTTGATGATGGCGGTCAATAAGGTCTGCAAGCAGCCCGTTCTAACCGCATAGTTCTTCATTTGGGAACCCGTGGAGAAAGAGGAATTGACTGGGGAGAAACGAGAGATGTAACCGTAGATTTTCATCCTCTTTACATCGTAAATAGGACGGAAGGTGTAGGAGATTCTCTTTTCTTGGATAAGGCGGGTGATCTCGTTATCGAAGTCTTCGTTTGGCTCCTCAACATAAGTTGGAAGAGGAGTCTTTACCTTCTCATAGACGGCGATTGGCTGCGGCATCTGGGCGATGGAATTGACAGTCGCCGAGACTTCCCTGATGATAATGTCCGAATTGCCTAAGCAGTCCTTGTTCATCAGGAGACCGCATTTGATTTGAAATTGGTTATAAGACTTGGCGTTCTTGCCTAGGTCTTCGTTTAATTGTTCGGTGACGCCATAGATGACTTCGAGGGCGAACAATAAGCCCAGGGATAAGTCGCTGAAGGAGAAATTGGCGATGGCCACTTCATTCGGGGCGATGTTGAGAACCTTTTGGTTACCCACCGCATATCTGGAGATGTAATCGACGAATTTCTTATCGATGTCAATCTTCTGGGAGTCTTTGTTTTTGCTCTTATAGGTGGTTTGTTTTTCAAACAGCTTGAAGCAGAAAGTCATGCCGGAAGCTGAGCCATTCGCACGGAGGGACTCCGCTAATTCGGATTCGCTGGAAAGCATCTTTCTGGCCGCTCTGGTGCGGAATGATTTATCAACCAAATAGGATTCAAGATGGATGATGCCGGTCGTTGGGTCGGCGGAAACCAAACGGAGGAAATAATGCACCGATTTGCGGTTCCTCTTGCTCTTCCTTTGGTAGTTGATCAAGAAATATGGGACGTTATTGGTGCCATTTAAGATGGAATTGATCCAGTCGGTCAATCTCACACGCTCGGTATTAGGGAAGGTGGCGTAGAAATTAGGCAAGGACTGGGTTCTTTTCTTATTGATATCCCTTAAGGAGAATGATGTCACTTCCTGCCTCGGGGCGTTGATGACGACGATACGGACGCGGCGGTTAGGGTCGGAGAGTTTCTTTTCGAATCTAGATTGACGGGTGCCAATCTTCACGAAAACGACGATGCCAGCCACGAAAGCGGCAAAGAGCAAAAGCATTCCGATGCCAAAGGCATAGTCGGCGAAGGTCAGGTTATTAATCCAATCGCTTGGGCTGACGCTTGCTAATGGGCGCGTGAAAAAGGCGTTAATCATAACGCGCATATTTTAGCACATTGCCTAGGCGTGTCCACGCACAAAGAATTTAGGTTGAGCAAGTTTGTCATAGGTTGTATTATTTACTGCGCTGGAGAAGTACCCAAGTGGCCGAAGGGGGCGGTTTCGAAAACCGCTAGTAGGTGCAAGCCTAGCTGGGGTTCGAATCCCCACTTCTCCGCCAGAAAAATAAGACATCCCATTATTTGGGATGTTTTTTGTTGAATATTGCTTCTCCATGGATAAAACGCATCAAAAGGATTAGCACGATTCGCTCATCGGCGATCCCAAATTCCCTAAAAGTGTAGAAATCTACATTTTTTCGGAATCAATTCGTTTTTTTAGTTATCGGCGGGCATTAGAAGGCCAAACATGCACAGCTTTGTGCCACATAGTTACCAATTTCAAAACTACAAATCTGTCTTTTTTCATTGACTTTAAATAGGGGGGGTAAAATCCAATCAGAGGTATTGATTATGAAATATTGTTCGCACTGCGGAAACCAACTTTTAGACGAAGCCGAAATTTGCCCTAAATGTGGGTGCAGGGTAGCTAATCCCAAAGCAGTAAAAGACGAGGTGCAGCAGACCATTGATTTATACTGCTACATAACTTTGATATTAACTTTCTTTTTGTCTTTTATTGGCTCGATTATCGGGGTGGTTGTTTATCGCTGTAAATTAAAAGAATTAGGAATCGATGTGCGGGAAGCTGCGCGACGCCAGGGCACGGCAGCGAAAGCATGTTTAATTATTGCAGAAATCCTTGTGGTTCTAGAAGCTTTAAGTGGAATCATAACGGCAATAATAATCATGGCATCCTAACAAAAGACAATGGCCAATCAGGTTAATAAGACGTCTCAAAATATTTAAACAAAACTTCCAAACTTAATGTTGGAAGTTTTTATTTGCTCAAATTGAGGGGATTGCAATTACAAATCCAATGAATTGTAATTTAGCAAGAAGTCAAATAAATCGATGATTAAAAAGCCCGATTCGTCCCTTCTCGGAGGAAGAGAGTCTTTGGTGATGATTATTTTCTTGAAAGAATCATCTATGAAACGAAGGCTTCTTTCCTCTCTTTCCAAAGTTGCAGGATCATTGATGTTCAGGCAAGATTGAATATAGTATTTTTTATCACCATTGGTTGCGACAAAATCGACTTCATAGGATTTTTTGACATAGATTGTTTTTCCGTTCTTATCGCATTTGTCACCAGGCTCATTGATATCTATTTCCCCGACGGAGACTTCGAAGTTTCTATATCTCAGCTCATTATAAATGATGTTCTCCATCAAGTGACTTTCTTCGATTTGCCTAAAATCAGTCACGGCATTTCTTACACCGACATCCTCAAAATAAATTTTGTACGGAGTGTTAATGTAGCCTTTCCCTTTTATGTTATATCTGAGTGACTTGGATACCACGAAAGAATCTTCAAAATGATTGATGTAGCTGTTAATGGTATCGTTTGAAACATTGACGTTTTTAATTGATTTGAACGCTTTTTCTAATTTGGTCGGACTCGTCAAAGAACCGATGGAAGAAGCCAAAACCGAGAATAATTCTTTCAAAGTGTCGGCATCTCTCACATCTTTTCTGCCGATTATATCTTTGAGATAAACCTCATCAGCCAATTCGGACAAATATCTGTATCGATCGTTCAAAGATTGCTTGTATACGATAGGAATGCCACCGGTAACAATATAGTTTTTCCATGCCTCAGATGCGCTCATATCGAAGCCCGACATAAACTCAGCAAACGACAACGGAAGCATATGGATGGACGATTTTCTTCCCCTGAATTTGGTTTCAATTTCAGAAGAAAGAAGCTGCGAATTGCTCCCAGTTACGTAAACATCAAAGTTTTCATGGGTTAGAAAGCCGTTCAGGGTGCCAACGAAGGAATCAAGAATCTGAATTTCATCAAGCAAAAGATAATATTTGTCTTCGTTGTTAGTAATCTCTTTGATATAGGCTCTGAATTTCTTTGAGTTTACGGTGTACAAGCCATTTTTCCCATATAGTTTGGTGGGCTCTTCCGCATAGTATTTCTCCAATTTATCGATATCTTCGTCATTATCAAACGAGAATCTAATGATGCAATTTTCTTGAACGCCCAAAGAAAGCAATTTTTTATAAAAGATGTTATTTAACAAGTATGATTTCCCGCTTCTTCTAGCACCGGTTATCACTTTGATTAAACAATTATTCATCTTACCGAGAAGTTCATTTAGGTACTTGTCTCTTTTAAATTCCATATTTATTCACCATTCGATTTTTTTCAAAGACTTTGACTTTTGTCGAATAGATTATACATTGCGCCAATGGCTATAACAAGTCTATTCGATTTTTTTCAAAGACTTTGACTTTTGTCGAATAGAAATCTAAAGAGCCCTCCAATAAAGCCAAATCAAAGAAAACTTCGGTTAGTAAAAGATCCATAAAGCAAATCAAATGATGTTACGAGGAGATTAAAAATCATTAACATTAGATTTCGCTTATGTACATATTGGAAAAATAAAGAGGCATTGTGTTGCCACTAATTCTTTAAAGAATTAGAATATAACCATCCATATATTTATGAGGATAGTTATATGAAAACTTTCACTAAAAGATCATATTTCATTTTCGGCATCTTGATCGCCTTGCTTGTGGCAGGCTTGATTGCTGGCAGTTTCGTTGATTTGAAGCTAAGCCAATCCATCGCTGATACAGATAATGTGTTTGGAATGATCTGCGCATCATTCGGAGAATTGTTTGGCTGGGGCATGACTGGCGTATTTGGGGCCATGGCCTTCCGCTTAGCCCAGCAAAGCAAGAAGAAGATATTCAAAGCCCTTTTGATTATCGCCGGCATCGTTCTTATCGGTTCTGGAGCCTATCTCATCTTCGCCGATATGAACAGTTCGCATAACGGTTTTAAAAAAATTAGCCACATCGCCGTTAGGATTGTTCTTACCGTCCTCTTCCAAGGTGGCATGACGGTTGGTTCTTTCTTCATCATCAATACCAAGGATAAAAAACTCTTATTAAC
>CAYPED010000028.1:0-8132 GCA_964409745.1 uncultured Staphylococcaceae bacterium
AAGCCAAGACCTTAAAGATCGGCGACAAAGTCTACAAGCAGGGCGATATCCTTTCCGTCAACGGCTCCACTGGTTGCGTCTATGAAGGCGAAATCAAGATGGTTCCAGCCGAACTCAAAGGCGACTTCGGTCGTTTGATGGGCTGGGCTGATGCCAACCGCCGTCTCAAAGTCCGTGCGAACTGCAATACTCCAGAAGATGCTGCTAACGCCCGTAAGTTCGGTGCCGAAGGCATCGGTCTCTGCCGTACCGAACGTATGTTCTTCGCCGAAGACAGAATCCTCAATATGAGAGCCATGATCTTGTCCGATACAACCGAGCAGCGTGAAGCCGCCCTCGAACGTATCCGTCCATTCTTGAAGGATGACTTCTACAAGATGTATTTGGCCAACCCAGATAGCCACGTCAACATCCGTTTGCTTGACCCACCTCTCCACGAATTCTTACCAGAAATCAACGATGAGGCCAACATCAAGGAATTAGCCAAGAAGTTGAACGTCACCGAACAGAAGGTCAGAGATCGTATCAACCAGTTGCACCAAGCCAACCCAATGATGGGCTTCCGTGGCGTCCGTCTCTGCGTTGCTTACCCAGAAATCTATGCCGTCTTAGCCCGCGCTATCGCTCAGGCTGCCCTCGAAGCTTCTGAGAAGCTCGGCATCCAAGTCGAACCAGAAATCATGATCCCTCTTGCTGGCGAACTCAAAGAATACAAGTGGGCCAAGAAGGTTGTCGTCGACGCCGTCGAAGACGAATTCAAGAAACAAGGCAAGCGCTTAAGCTACCTTGTCGGCACCATGATCGAAGTCCCGAGAGGCGCTTTACGTGCCGGTGACCTCGCCAAAGAAGCCGCCTTCTTCTCTTACGGTACCAACGACTTGACCCAGTTGACCATGGGCTTCTCCCGTGATGACTCTGGCCAGTTCTTGCCATACTACTACGATCGTAAGATCTATGAATTCGATCCGTTCCAGACCATCGATAAGGAAGGCGTTGGCGAACTCGTCAAGATTGCCTTCGATCGTGGCCGTGCCGCCAACCCGAACTTAGTCGTCGGTGTCTGCGGTGAAACCGGTGGCGATGCCGCTTCCATCGAATTCTATGATGAAGTCGGTCTCGACTATGTCTCTTGCTCTCCATTCCGTGTCCCACTTGCTCGTTTAGCCGCCACTCAAGCGAACATCAAACACGAAAGAGCCAAGAACAAGAAATAAGCCTCAGCTTATAACCTTTAAGGGGAGAGAAATCTCCCCTTTTCTTTATTAAAAATCCCTCGTTTTAGGAGGGATTGTTTTTATTCCAAGAACTTATCTTGGAGGGATTTTATTTCTTTCTCGGTCAAACCAAGTTTATCGGTAAAGTAATTCGGATATCCGCCTAATTTATGGAATTCCTTTAAAGCGGATTCCATCCAGTTCTTTTCGGAACCATCCACTCTGATTAATTCGGTAAGGACTGGTTCGGGAACGTTATGGTCTAAGCATTGTTTGCGATCCTTGGCGATTTTATCACCGAGGTATTTCTTGGAAAGGATGTATTCCTCGATAACGGTTTCGTCATCGACCTTCAATAGCTTAAGGATAAGCATCGCGGCGATGCCGGTTCTGTCTTTGCCATCTTGGCAATGGAAGGCCAAGGCCCCTTTGGTGTTAAGCAAGATTTCAAACATCTCGCCCCATTGTTTTTGAACAAGAGGATCCGAGATAATTTCACGGTAACAATTCTCCATCAAGGCGTCCGCCGTGCCGTTTCCATATACGTAAAGCCATTCTTGGAGATAATCCAATTGGTCGTGTTCGACAAGATACGACTTATGTGGATAATGAACGTTGTTGTTCCAGCCATTTCTGTTTAATAAATGCATCGGAAGTCGATGGATTATGACTCCGTCCATCTTTGGATCGGGGTATTTGGCGAATTCCCCATCCCCACGGAAGTCCAAGATGTCGGTAACGCCCTCTTTTTTCAGAGCCTCAATATCTTTTTTGCTGGCGTGCATCAAATATGAGGTGCGTAAAATAAGGTTGGACTTAACCCTTTCGCCTTCCACGTTCTTAATGCCGCCTAAGTCGCGGCAATTGGGAACGTTCTCTAATTCGATGTAACGAGATAACTGCATATAACGATTATAACTTCCTTGCTGATTTTATTAATTGGAAACCCTTTACATAAAAAAGGCCCTAACGGACCTTAATTATTCTTACAACAGCAGCCTTCTTCGTTTTGGGAGCCGCAGCAGCATTCTCCTTCGTGATGATGCTCGTGATGGCCTCCACAGCAGCCACCTTCATGATGTTCGTGATTTCCGCAGCATTCACCATCTTCGTGATGATGACCACCGCAGCAACCTTCTTCGTTTCCCTGATAAGCTGGCTGCCAGCCCTCTGGCGGGACGAAAAGAACGCCATTACCTTCTCCGTCCATCGTGAAGTCTTTGAGAAATTCCTGGGCTTCTTCATCGATATCGAGGGTGATTCCATCGATCTCGGTAAGATGAGAAGCGTCTTCCTTGTCCACTAAGCGGAGGTCTAAGGATTTGTTTCCATGGCAGCGATTGAATAAACCGATGTGGCAATAATCCCTACCGGTTTTCTTTAAGGCCGCATCAATGACCTTTTTTGCGTTTTCAGTAACTTTCATATTTATCTGTCTCCATATTTCTCATAGTAGGTTAGATCCCATTCAAAGCCTTTGTGTTCTCTTTCGGCTTTGCCGATGACCGCTTCTTCGATGCCGTTATCGATGATCTTGGCGTTTTGGGCTTTCTTATAATCTTCGTAGTTGTCCAAGAAGGAATGTTCCCCCAAGGAATCCTCATAGCCAATAATCTTTTCCAATTGGACGTTCTGGGCCGAGGCGAAGATGTTTTTCTCAACGAAAGGATTGTATTCCTCTTTTAACTTTTTGATAAGTTCTTTGGTCTCTTTGCGTTTGGAGGCCTCAGTATCTATTTCCGCCATCTCGGTGAAGCGGCAAGCACACCTGATGAAGTGGAGGTCATTCTTCTCCGCAAAGTCGATTATATCGGACTCCCTAACGAAATAGAGGGGTCTGATGACTTCCATTCCGGCGTAGTGGGTGCTTACTAACTTCGGAAGCATCGTCTGGAAGGAACCGGAATTAAGCATATTCATCAAGGTGGTCTCAATGACATCGTCGTAATGATGGCCTAAGGCAATCTTGTTGCAGCCCCAATCCTTGGCGATGCGATATAAAGCACCTCTTCTCATCTTGGCGCATAAGTAACACGGAGAATGGTCGGTGTTGTTGGCAATATCAAAGATATCCGTCTTGGCGATGGAGGCTGGAATCTCCAATAAATCTAAATTGTGTTTAATCTGTTCCAGATTCTTTTCGTTATACCCTGGATTCATGACCAAGAAACGGACATTGAATGGGAAATCCGAATGGGCGTGCAATTGTTTGAAAAGCAACGCCATCAGCATAGAATCCTTGCCTCCGGAGATGCAAACGCAGATATTGTCACCTGGCTCAACGAGGTTATAGGTCTTGATGGCCTTGGTGAACGAACCCCAAATGTAAGTTCTATAATCCCTCGTCAAGGAACGAGCAATCTCTTGGGCGAAGGTTCTTTCTTTCTTTGCCATCACTTGCTCTCCTTAAGGAAATCTCTGACCACCTTGGAGGCCATCATCAAACCCGCAGCGCCAGGAACGAAGGCGGAGGAGGCAGGAATGTGCCTTCCTTTTTCTTCTAACTGGTTTTCTAGCTTGATGGCTGGCTCTTTGGAATAAACAACCGAAAGGCTCTCGATTCCCGCCTTACGACACTCTTTGCGCATCGCTTTGGCAAAGCCATCGTCCGAAGTTTCAAACAAATCGGCATAAACCAACTTCGATGGATCAAGTCTATTGCCACAGCCTAACGCAGAGATAACTGGAATATTGAATTTCTTGCAGTCGGAAATGATATCGATCTTGGCTTTGATGGTGTCGATGCAATCAACAACGTAGTCGTACTTCGAAATATCAATTCCGCCTTTATCTTCTGGCAGATAGAAATGCTTATATTTCTCGATAATTATGTCGGGGTTGATGGATTTTGCTCTTTCTTCAGCCACATCCACTTTTGACTTACCGACGGTTAAATCAGTCGCGATTATTTGACGATTGATGTTGGTGATATCCACTTCGTCGGCATCGACGATGGCGATGTGACCGATGCCACTCCTGACTAAGGCCTCTAAGGCGTAGCCGCCTACTCCGCCAACGCCAAAGATAATCACTTTTTTGTTAGAAAGGAGCTTAACGGAACCTTCTCCGACTAGGGTTTCAAAACGATTGAAGCGCTCTTTCATTGTTTCTTCTCCTGGTCCTGGTATTGGAGTTCATAAAGTTTGTAGTAATAGCCTTTCTTGGCTAATAGCTCTTGATGGTTACCTTGTTCAAGAATCTCGCCGTTTTGAAGGACGATGATGTTGTCCGAATGTTGGATGGTAGACAAACGGTGAGCGACAACCAACATGGTGCCGATGTTCTTCATCTTTTCCAAAGACTGTTGGATGATGATTTCGGTTTCGGTATCGATATTGGAGGTAGCCTCATCAAGGATGAGAATCTGAGGCTTATGAAGGACGGTTCTAGCAAAGGATAGCAGCTGTCTTTGCCCGGCTGATAGGTTCTCGCCTCTTTCGATGACTTCTTCTTCGATGCCTTTAGGCATATCTTTGATGAACGATGTGGCGTTTACGTAATCGCAGGCCTCCTTAATGTCTTCATCAGAGAAGCGTTCATCGTGCAAAGAAATATTCTCTTTGATGGTGCCAGAGAATAAGAAGACATCCTGCAACATCTGACCAATCGCCCGACGCAAAGACTCAATCTTGATGGTGGTGATATCGATATCGTCGATAAGGATTTGGCCTTTCTGGATTTCGAAGTTACGACATAACAAACTCAGGATAGTCGTCTTGCCTGCGCCTGTGGCGCCTACAAAGGCCACCGTTTGTTTTGGCTGAACGACGAAGGAAACATCCTTAAGGATCCAGTTCTCTTCTTCGTAAGCGAACCAAACGTGTCTGAATTCAATCTTGCCTTTGAAGGATTCAACATCAATCGCGTCTTCCTTCTCTTTGACCTCGGATTTGACTTCCAAGAGGCTATAGAGACGTTCGGCGGCGGTGAAAGCGCGCTGAATCTGGTTAAGCTGGTCAGCGATATTCTGAATTGGATTGAAGAATTTGGATAAATAGAGGTAGAAAGCCACAATCTCGTCAGAGCCTAAAGCCAGCTTCAAACCGACATAGAAAGTAACGGCGATAGCCCCATAGTAAAGGAAATTGATGAACGGTCTATAAATAGCGAAGGCCACGACAATCTTATAATGGGTGTCCTTCATCTCTTTGTTCTTAACGGAGAATTCTTTCTCTTTGCGTTTCTGCTGGTTGAAAATCTGGGTGATCTTCATACCAGAAAGGTTCTCGGATAAGAAGGAATTCATGTCGGAAGTCAATTTTCTTTCTTCTCTAAAGAACTTTCCGATGACCTTGCCGAAGACAACGCTGGAAACCGCAGCCACGACCGCGAAGATCAATAAGAACAAACTCAACTTGACCGATATGACCATCATCATGGCTAAGATTCCAACCAAGGTCAGGATATTGCTGATGAGGTTAACTAAAGTTGAGGTAAACAAATCCGAAATCGCGGAGGTATAGAAACATACACGGGTGACCAAAGAGCCAACCGGCATATTATTGAATTGGTTTTGAGATAGGCCTTCGATGTGCTTGAAGACATCCATACGCATCTTGTAGACGATGCGTTCGCCGGCCTTATTCAAGGTCATGGATTGGAAGTAGGTGATAACCTGAGTGATAACGGATAAGAAGGCGTAGCCAACCACAATACCAACGACAATTCTCCAGGTATCGGATTCGATGACTCCATCGAGTTCCTTAACGAATCTCTTGGTCAATAATGGCAAGACGATGTTTATGGCGGTCGAAAGAACGATGAGCAATAAGGAAACGATAACCGCGCGTTTCTCGGTCTTAAGGTATGGCCAAGAACGCTTCAGAATATCCTTGAACTTCATCTTTTTGTCGCCGCGAAGCTTTTGCAAAGAATCATCCATATCACTCACCTCCTCCCACTTCTTTTTCAAGTTCCTGGAGATAGACCATATGCTGGTAAATCTCGCAGTTCTTCATCAAGTTTTCATGCGTGTCAAAACCAACGACCTCGCCTTTGTCTAAGACAAGAATCTTATCTAATCTGGTAACGGTCGAAACACGCGATGCGATAACGATCGTGGTCTGTCCTTTTCTCTGTTCTTGGATGGCTTCCAAGATAGATTCTTCGGTCTTAACATCAACAGCTGAGACGGAGTCATCCAAAATAAGGACAGGGGCTTTCTTATAGAACGCTCTAGCGATGGAAATACGTTGCTTCTGACCACCAGAAAGAGTCACGCCTCTTTCGCCTGAGACGGTTTCGTATTTATTGATGAATCCTTCAATATCCTCGTGAACCGATGAGAATTTGGCGGCTTCAACCACCAAATCATCATCCAAGGTTTCGGATGAGAAGGAAATGTTGTTCTCAATCTTATCGGAGAACAAGAAGTTGTCTTGTGGGGAATAAGCGACTTGCTCTCTTAAAGAGGTTAAATCGCAGTCCATCAAATCAACTCCATCGATGGTAACGCCTCTTTGGAAGTTGTATAAACGCATCAAGACATTGGCTAAGGTGGTCTTGCCCGAACCAATCTTGCCAATGACGCCAATAGATTCTCCTGGGTGGATTTCCAAGGTGATGTTCTTCAATCTCGGCTGAGTATCATCAGGATAGGTGAAACTGAAATTATCGAATTTGATATCGCCTTTGACGTCTTTTAAGACAATTGCATTCTCTGGCGACTTGATGTCTTCTTCGGCGTCCAAGAACTGGGTGATTCTCTTCAAAGAGCCTTTTGCCCTCGAACGCATGGAAACGATTTGGCCACAGGCCATCATCGGCCAGACAAGCAATTCGATATAGCCAACGAATTCCATCAATTGACCAATGTTGATGTTGATTTCGGAGCCGGCAATCTTAATTGGGCTGCCAGAGATGGCGGCATAAACGAACCAACCGCCGAAGCCTAAAATGAAGGCCATCTCAACCGCCAAAATCAAGTTGATGATGACGTCGAATAAGACGGAGGCGCGGCTGAATTTAATGTTCGCTTCTTGGCTCTTTTTGGCCAATTTGGCGAAATGATGAATCTCTTGGGTTTCTTTAACAAAGGCTTTGATGACTCTGATACCGGAGAAGTTCTCTTGGGAGAAATCGTATAACTTGTCAGTCGCGCTTTGTCTAGCTTCCCAACGCATGGTGAAGAACTTCTCAACGATCGCACCCCAAACGGCAATCAAGATAAGTGGCACGGCGGCAATCAAAGTCATCCAGATGCTAACCTGAATCATCGAGACCAAGGTGATGATGGTCATGAAGATAGCATCCACGAACATAACCGTTCCCCAACCGAAGAACTCACCAATCTCATCGACGTCGGAAGTAAACCAGTTAAGGACATTGCCTACTTTGGTTTCGTGGTAATAGTTACGAGACATGCGTTCCGCCTTGCAGAACATGTCATATCTAACACCGGCTTTGATATTTGAAGAGGCACGGAATATGGATAATCTCCAAACGCAGCGACCTACAAACATAACGGCCGCGCAAATCAAAATACCAGCGATAACATCTTTGAGTTTATCTAAGTCAGCAACGAACTCATTGTTGCCGTTGATAACTTGACCTAAAAACTTAGGAATATAGTTCTGGGCGACATCAACCAAAACAAGGAAAACCAGGCCTAGCAAAAAATAGTACCAATATTTTTTGTAATATTTGTTGATGTACTTCCCAAACAGCATACTTTAGGAAATCTATCCTTTAATAAGATTAAAGGCAAGAATTATCGCATTTTGCCCAAAAAATGGGCAAAAGAATGTGCGTACCCACACAATACGAAAAAGGCAAGCCGTTTTAAGGACTCGCCTCTTTCTACAACGTTCAAATTAATTCACTGGTTGTCAAACTCGCCGTACTCACAGCCGACGTTTTTGATAATCAAATCGTGAATGAGTTTGTTGGTCTTAAGTTCGTAAATCTTCAAAGTGCCAA
>CAYPED010000029.1:0-7715 GCA_964409745.1 uncultured Staphylococcaceae bacterium
GTATTCGTTGTTCATAATCCTCGACGAAGCGCTGCTTTCAACAAAGCCAAAATTATGGTTGAATGAGCAGCATAAATCTTCAATTAAGCTGCGATAGGCAATTTTCGGATTTCGCGCATACGGTCTAATGCTTTTTATGAACCACGAAAAGGTAATTTTTTTCATTTTTTGCCCTATGAATATTTATACCCCAACTTTACCACAACTTCCCAACAAAACAAACTCATAAAAGTTATATTCAGGCAGCAGTTATCGAATGTTATTTATTTTTTAAAATATGGCCGCAAACATCGATTTGCAGAAAGTGAGGTAATTTATGAATTACTCAAACAGAAGAAATCTCAAAGACGTCTTCAATGCGTTTATGGTTAATGGCGCAACTTTCATCACAAACGACATACCAACATGCCCTACAACGGGCGATATCCCCGAAAAGGTGGTCACCTTCAAAGAGGCAAAGACAATATACAGCAAGGAAATTAGAAAGAACCGCAATTTCAAAAATAATTCCTATGTTTGCTTTTATGAGGATGACCAAGATTTCGATGGAACGCGCACAAGCGTATGGCTACACCCAAAACCAGCATATGAGATTTTGAAGCATTTCAAAGGGATAATCACACCGGATTTTTCGACATACCAAGATTTTCCGATGCCACTAAAGATGTACAACACATATCGAATGAGAGCCTTTGGATATTGGTATGGTGTTTTATGCAAGAAAAAAGTCATAAACAATGTCCGATGGGGTGATAAAGAAACTTGGGATTATTGTTTCGATGGAATACCAAAGAACTCGATAATCGCGATAGGGACGGTTGGCGGATCGCCAAGAAAGATAGCCAATCGTAATCGATTTGAAGCAGGGTTCGATGAACTAATTAGAAGACTCGAACCGACCGCAATAATTGTTTATGGTTCCTCTAATTACAGTTGCTTTGAAAAGGCAAAAGAAACAGGAATCAAAGTGTATGAATTTCAAAGCAGCACAGCCGTTTATTTCTCAAAAAGGAGGGATGAAAAATGAGCAAACCCAAGAGTGGCCTTTTCGAAGGCACCAAAGGAACCGGGGGAACTTTAAAGGCTGGGGCATCGCCGTCCGCGCTCACGCAAAAGAATGTTTCCCCTCGCGGAAATCACTTGATTAAAAACGCAAAAGACGAAAAACTGATTGCGACGATTAAACAATTGTACAGGCCTGGCGCTATCATAGGAGATGGTGGCACCGCAGATGCGATACGATATGAAAAGAGAACAGGCGTTTTGTTGAGCAAAAGCGGCCATATAACGAAAGGCCAGCAAAGATTGCAGAACTTATCGAATATACTTAAGCGTAACGATCTTAGCAAAAACGATCGAAAAATAGCCCTAGAACTATACGATGATTTAAAGAACGCGTTGGAGGATAAATAAATGACACCGAGAGAACTAAATCAATTATTGTTGGCCGCTTTCCCTGAATTAAACACGGCTTTCGAGGAAGAAACTTCGTGGCAAGAGGGCGTCGATACGGGACACTATGTTACTTATGAAGACGTTTTCGTTCCATTCCTCAAAAACGCAATCGAAGAGAGCAACGAGGAACTAATCGAAAGAATCATGACTTTTTTAGAGGGATTGGCAATCAAAAAAGATGAAAACATCGACAACCTGTTAATGGTTGCTGTATTCGAAAACATAGATTCCTTTAACAATCCTAAGGAGTGCACGAGCCGCTTTAAAAAAACAACGGCGGCGCTTTACGACGAATATCATTCGCACAGCCAAAATATATTTAACGCAGGAGTCTGAGCCTTCTTTTTGTCTTTCCCGTAATTAATGAGCGTGAAACGCGCAATTTGTTGCTTCAAAAACAAAAAACCACCGCACAGGAGATTGTTCGTTAAGGCTGCTTCGTTCCCGACCTGACCTGGTTCCGATCGCTCTCCTCGCGATGGCATTATCATTATATGATGTTTTTTACTTTTTCTCGATAGGTTTCAAGACTTTAAGTCCGCCCATATATGGTTGGAGGACTTCTGGGATCTTGACCGAACCATCAGCTTGCTGGAATTGTTCCAAGATAGCCGGGACGATACGAGAGGTGGCTAAGCCCGATCCATTAAGGGTGTGGCAGAAGCGGACTTTACCACTTTCATCACGATAACGGATCATGCCACGACGGGCTTGATAGTCTCTGGCGTTAGAAACGGAAGAGGCTTCTTTATAGATGTGCATCGATGGAATGTAGACTTCGATGTCATAGGTTCTGGCCATAGAGTCGGAGCAATCGCCAGCGGCTAATTTATCGACTTGGTAGCAGAGGCCTAGGCCTTCGACTAATTTTTTGGCCTTGTTAACCAATTCTTCGAAGGCGGCATCAGAACCATCGGCAGTGGTGTACTGAACCATTTCGACTTTGTCGAATTGATATCCACGGATCATACCGCGTTCTTCGGTACGATAGGAGCCGGCTTCCCTACGATAGCAAGGGGTGTAGGCGAAGTATTTCTTCGGAAGTTCATCCAAAGATAAGATTTCGTCTCTGTGTAAGTTGACCAACGCGGTTTCGGCAGTTGGGAGAAGGAACTTATTCGGAGAGGTTCCATCTAACCAGAAGACATCTTCCTTAAACTTCGGGAACTGACCAGCGGTGAAGCCAGATTGTTCGTTAAGAAGATGCGGAGGAAGGATCATGGTGTAGCCATCGGCAAGATGGGTGTTCACGAAGTAGTTGAGCAAAGCCCATTCCAAACGAGCGCCTAAACCGGTGTAAATCCAAGTTCCGGTGCCGGAGATCTTCGCAGCCCTCTTGTAATCGATCAAACCAAGGGATTCGGCCAATTCGACATGGTCTTTTGGTTTGAAGCCTTCGAATTTCGGTTCTTCGCCGAAGTGATAGATTGGGTGGTTGTTTTCTTTACCACCGCCAACCAAATCATCGTCCGGCATATTCGGGAGAACGGCGATGCTGTTGAAGATATTCTCTTCGACTTTGCTTAATTCTTCTTGGGCGGCTTTGGATGAAGCGGCTAATTCCTTGACCTTGGCGAAGACTTCTTTGACGTCTTTGCCTTCTTTTTTAAGTTGAGGGACGGTGGCGGTCAACTTGTTTTGTTCCGCTTTGGAACCTTCGACAATTTGTAGGAGCTCGCGTCTTTTCTTAAAGAGGGCAAGCAATGGGGCTGGATCAAAGTCGTAGTTCTTTTTGGCTAAAGACTCACGAACGTAATCCGGTCTTTCTTCAATTAACTTAGCATCAATCATATTGATAACTCCTATTTATAAGGTCTTAGTCAACCATGTCAGGGGTAACGACTTCTTCAGTGCTTTCCTCTTTGGCGACTAAATCAGGATTGATTTCGTCTTCGACGACAACCTCTGGTTCTTCGCTTTCGTCTTCGTGTGGAACGATGGTGACGGCAGCGACCTTCTGGTTGCCTTCGAGGTTGATGATCTTAACGCCTTGGGTATTTCTGGCAGCGATCTTAATCTGAGAGATTGGCATACGGATGACGATGCCTTTGTTGGTGATGACGAGTAAGTCTTCATCGCCGTGAACGGCTCTCATCGCGCATAATTCGCCGCCTTTATTGACGGTCTTAAGGGAGATAACGCCCTTGGTGCCTCTGGAGGTGAGACGATATCCGTCATAGTGACGGATGGTTCCATCCGGCAATTCGACATCGGTATCAGCGCCATAAGACATCTTACCAAAGCCTTTGTCAGACAAAGCTAAGACGATATGGCCTTCGCCGGAAGTGGTGATATCAACGAGGTGCGAACCATCATCAAGGTTCATACCACGGACACCGGCAGCATCTCTGCCCATCGCGCGGACTTCGGTCTCGTAGAAGGTGCAGACTTTGCCGTTGGAGGAAGCAAGGGAGACTATGAGGTTTCCGTTGGTTCTCTTAACATCCAATAACTGGTCGCCTTCTTTTAAGGAAATGGCGCGTTTACCATTGGAATGGATGGACATGAATTCCTTCAAGGAAGTTCTCTTGACGACACCGTTGACGGTAGCGAAGAAGAGGTAATCGTTGTCATCATAATCATCGCAAGCCAAGATGGAGACGATCTTTTCGTCTTGATCGAGGTTCAAGAGGTTAATGGCCGGGATGCCTTTGCTATCTCTGGAAGCATCAGGAATCTGATAGCCTCTCATACGATAGACGGTACCAAAGCTAGAGAAGAACAAGATATCGGTGTGGGTCTTGGTGTGGACCAACAAACGAACGGTGTCGTTGCTGGTGGTGGTGACACCCTTAATACCGCGGCCGCCTCTATTCTGGGTGCGGAAGGTATCGTCGCCCATACGTTTGATGTAACCGTTCTTAGTGAGGACAACCAAGATGTTTTCTTGTGGTAATAAGTCTTCGGTGTCGATAGAAGCTTCGGCATCGGAAATGTCAGTCAAACGCTTATCGCCAAAGCGATCTTTGATGTCGTTCAATTCAGAGATCATTAAGTCAATGATGTTGTCTCTGGAGGAAAGCAATCTGTTGTATTCAGCGATATTGGCGGTCAAGGCGTTGTGCTCGGCATTGAGCTTATCCTGTTCTAAGCCCTGCAAACGACGTAAGGTCATCGCCAAGATAGCCTGGACTTGTGGTTCGGTAAAACCGAATCTTTCCGATAATTTGGCAGTAGACTCTTCGTCGTTCTTGGAAGAACGGATGATGTTGATGACTTCGTCAATGTTGTCGTGGCACTGAATCAAGCCAACGACGATGTGGTCACGGTCGGCATCTCTCTTTAAGCGATACTGAGTACGGCGAGTAAGGACGGTGACTTGGAAGTCGATGTAATTTTGGAGCAATTCGCAGATATTCAAAATCTTTGGCGCACCGTCAACCAAACAAAGGTTGATGACGCCGAAATTGATCTGGAGTTGGGTTCTCTTAAGCAAGTTATTGGCGACGACTTCAGGGATGCAATCGCGTCTGATTTCGATGACGACGCGGATGCCTTCCTTGTTGGATTCATCGCGGATATCGGTGATGCCTTCGATTTCTTTATCACGGACGAGCTGGGCGATGTTTTCGATCATCGAGGCTTTGTTGACCTGATAAGGAATCTCGGTAACGATAATCCTGGATTTGCCGTTATCCATATCTTCGATATGGTATTTGGAACGGATGGTGATGGTGCCGATACCAGTGGTATAAGCATCCAAGATGCCTTTGCGGCCTAAGATGGTGCCACCAGTCGGGAAGTCAGGACCAGATAAATAATTAGTCATGATTTCGGCTGGGGTAAGTTCTGGGTTCTTAGCCAAAGCAATGGTAGCGTTGATGGTTTCGGTGAGGTTGTGCGGAGCCATATTGGTGGCCATACCGACGGCGATACCTTCAGAACCATTGACGATGAGGTTAGGGAATCTGGATGGTAAGACGGCTGGCTCTTTTTCGGTGCCATCGTAGTTGTCGACAAAGTCGACAGCATTCTGATCGATGTCTCGGACCATTTCCACCGCAAGCTTATTCATTCTGGCTTCGGTGTAACGCATGGCGGCTGGTTCGTCGCCATCGACGGAGCCGAAGTTACCATGGCCATCAACCAAGGTATAACGGAGGGAGAATGGCTGGGCCAAACGGACCAAGGTGAGGTAAAGGGCGGAGTCGCCGTGTGGGTGATATTTACCCATGACGTCACCGACGATACGAGCGGATTTCTTATAAGGTTTATTTGGCTGCATGCCGGATTCATCCATGCCGTAGATGATACGGCGTTGAACTGGTTTCAAACCGTCTCTGACATCTGGAATAGCACGAGACACGATGACCGACATGGAATAGGATAAGAACGCGGTTTTGACTTCGTCAGTAACATCGCGTTCGACTAAGCCGGCAACGATACCTGCAGTAGCAGAGGTGTCAACTTCATCAGTAACGGCTTCTTCTTCAGAAACCACTTCATTTTTTAATTCTTCGTTTTCCATATTCTGCTCCTTTCTTTAGATATCGAGGTTCTGGACGAACTTGGCGTTTTCGGAGATGAAGACCTTACGCGGTTCAACTTCGTCTCCCATTAAGTCGGTGAAGGCTTTTTCAGCCTGAGCCGCATCTTCGTTGGTGATACGAATCATCTTACGGGCGTTTGGATCCATGGTGGTTTCCCAAAGTTGCTGGGCATCCATTTCACCAAGACCTTTATAACGCTGGAACGGATAGCCGGCCTTGAGGTTGAGTTGCTTCTTCAACTTTTCAAGTTGCTCATCGTTGTAAGCGTAATATGGCTGACCTTTGTATTCGATCTTATAGAGAGGTGGTTGGGCAATGTAGATATATCCTTGATCGACCAACGGTCTCATAAAGCGATAGAAGAAGGTGAGCAACAAGATTCTGATGTGGTCGCCGTCAACGTCAGCATCGGTCATGATGACGATTTTGTGATAACGGATCTTGGTGACATCGAAGTTGTCTCTAATACCGGCGCCAATTGCGGTGATCATGTTGCCGATTTCGGCGTTCTTGAAGATTCTTTCTTCTCTGGCTTTCTCAACATTCAAGATTTTGCCACGGAGAGGAAGGATGGCTTGGGTCTCACGATCACGGCCGTTCTTAGCGGAGCCACCGGCTGAGTTACCCTCAACGATGTAAAGCTCGCATTTCTCTGGGTCTTTGGAGGAGCAATCGGCCAATTTGCCTGGGAGGGTGGTGATATCGAGAGGAGATTTTCTAGTCTTCTCACGAGCAACCTGCGCAGCGATACGGCTCTTATTGGCCACACGAACCTTTTCGATGATAGCCTTGGCCTCGGTTGGATGTTCTAAGAGGTATTCCTTCAATTGAGCTCCGACGATGGTAGAAACGATCTTTCTAACTTCGGAGTTGCCCAATTTGGTCTTGGTCTGACCTTCGTACTGCGGGTTCGGATGCTTGACGGAGATAACGCAAGTCAAGCCTTCGCGACAGTCATCGGTCGAGAAGTTGGAATCCTTCTCATCTAATAATTTGAAGGAACGGGCATAGTCGTTGATGGTTCTATTCAACGCAAGGTTGAAGCCTTCAACATGGGTGCCGCCTTCCTTGGTGGAGATGTTGTTGCAGAAACTATAGACGCCATCGGTGCTATAGCTATCGGTCCACTGTAAAGCGATTTCGGCGTGGATCTTTTCTTTGGTGCCGTTCATCAAAGTGACTTCTTCGGCACCAGAGCAGTAGATTGGCTCAGAGTTGACCGGAAGTTTGTGAGAGTTGATGAAGGTAACGTATTCTCTGATACCGCCATCAAACAAGAAAGTCTCGGTAACCGGGGCTTCTGGACGTAAATCGGTGAGGGAAATCTTAACGCCACCATTTAAGAAGGCCATCTGACGGAGGTGGTTCTTGATGGTTTCGAAATTAAAGGTGGTGGTTTCGGTGAAGATGGTTGGATCCGGCAAGAACATAACGGAAGTTCCATGTTCGTCCGCACCGCAATCGCCAATCTTCTTTAAATGGTTCTTGATGTGTCCGCCGTTTTCGAATTCAACGAAATAAACGCCGCCGTTCTTCTTGACGGTGACTTCGCACTTGGTGGACAAAGCGTTAACGACCGAAGCGCCTACGCCATGCAAACCACCGGAGACTTTATAGCCGCCGCCTTCGCCGAACTTACCGCCGGCGTGAAGGATGGTATAAGCGGTTTCTACGCCAGATAAGCCGGATTTCTTGACGATATCGACAGGAATACCACGACCATCATCGGAAACGGTGATGGAATTATCCGGGTTGATAAAGACTTCGATG
>CAYPED010000030.1:0-7671 GCA_964409745.1 uncultured Staphylococcaceae bacterium
ATACCCATTGGAATGCCACCGATGATGGAAACCATCATTTGGGTGGTGCCATCGTTATAAGTGCCTAATACGTAGTTGCAATAATAGATTAAGCCAAGGTTCTTAACGGAGCTGGCGATAGTGTAGATCAAGAAGTAGACGAAGGTGATGATCATGTATTTGTCGCTTAAGACAATCTTTAGCTGAGTCCAGAAGGAAATCTGCTTCTTATTGTCTGGTTTGATAGCCTCTTCTTCAGTGACTCTTTCCTTGGTGAAGTAGTATTCGATGATGGTGGTTGGCAAGGTAATGATTGACAAAATGGACATGACGATAATCCAAAGGTTTTGATCAACGCCGATAGCAGGCATGATGGCCATAGGGAAAACTAAGGCGACAACTATGCCGGACATCATGATGGTGGCAATCTGGTTAAAAACCGATAGTCCACCTCTTTGGATGGTATTTCTAGTGGAAAGCGGGCACATCAAATTGTGCGACATGTTATACATCGTGAAAGCGAAGGAATAGAAAAGGTTATAAGAAAGGATGATCCAAATAACTTGGACAGTTTCGCTAGCCTTCGGGACGGTGAACAAAAGGACGCCGGTAACGGCTACCAAGATTGAGGAAATAAGAATCCAAGGACGGGCTTTGCCTTGTTTGGATTTGGTACGGTCGATGATATGGCCCATTATGACGTTGGTAGCAGCGTCGATAATCTTAGAGACCAATGGGAAGACGACGAGGAAAACGCCTCCCCAAACACCGCTCAACTTCAAAACGTCAGTGTAGAAAACGTTAAGGTAGGAAGCTAAGACAGCGTTTAAGAGCAATGCCCCGCAAGGACCTAACAAATAACCCAGCCATTTCTCTTTGGCGGTTACGTTTTTAGAATGGATCCTTGAGTCGAATAATTTAGCACTCATCATTGGATTTTTCATTTTGAGGTCTCCTTTGCGTCTCTAGGTAACATTGGTGCGTTTAGTTTCTTTGTCAGGCATCTCAGCCCTTTGATTATGTGCCCGTTGGCCATATGCATCATAAGCAAGGCCAATGGGTATGGGAAGGATTTCCCGGCCGACATACTCATGGTGATAATCGAGTTGGAATCAAGTATTCTTTCCAAGAACATCGCCCCTTTGATTCGATTGTCCCTTTCAGGACCTTCCGGCAGCTTTTTGGCTTTCTTCATGTCTTTCCTGGCTACCCCAAGAACGGCGTTATATAAGACTTTGCCCATGAAGGTGGCCTTCAGATCGCTAAAGCGGCTTTCCAAGGTTATCGGCTTGATGCGTTTCTTTGGAGGCTCATAAGAGATGAATTTCCTGAATTCCGCAGAGGTCATTTCAAGAAGATTCTTAGGATATGGGTCTTCTTGGCTCTCACCTTTAATATATAAGTTTTTGGTCAATTCGGCTTGTATAGAGTTGGAAGATATGTCGAATACATATTCGCCATCTAACAAGAGGAAACGATTCTCTTTGATATCGAAATATCTAAGTTCATCTTTGCTGACTTTAATGGATATTTTCTTTGTTTCATTGACGTTTAGATATACTTTGGTGAAGCCTTTTAATTCTTTAATGGAATCATTCGGCTTTCTAACATAAAGCTGGACGATTTCCGCGCCATTGAATGAACCGATGTTGGTAATGCTGGCCGAAACTTCAATGTCGTTCTTGTTTTCCTTTATCTCGATATCATCGTATTTGAATTTGGTATAAGAAAGACCGAATCCAAAAGGATAGGCGATAGCGTCTTCATTGTTTTGATAATAACGGTAACCGACATAGATGCCTTCGCGATATTCTTCGATTTCGGACTTCGAGTAGTTTTCGCCGTTAAGGACAGAAGCGTATTCTTTTGGCCAAGATTCAGATAATTTGCCGGAAGGGTTAACCTCTCCAAAAAGGAGCCTTTGAGTAGCGAGCCCACCGCATTCTCCTGGGAGATACATATTCAAGATAGCGTTGGCTTCTTCTCTTCCTGGGATTTCGTAAGGAGAGCCACCATATAAAACCAAAACGACTTTCTTGCCTTTGCTAATCAAGTGGTTAACTGCCTCAATTTGGTTCTTCGGCAAGACGAAGGATTCTCTATCGGCTCCTTCAGATTCAACGTAATCAGTTAAACCAATAAAGGCTAAAACGGTATCAAAACCATCGATTTTATCGTCTATTTCTTTTAAGAGGTCTTCATTTGGCTCTAATTTGTTTTCTTGATAGCCACGACAATAGGTATAAGAAATACCGGCTTCATCGAAAGCCTCTTTTGGGGTTATTAATTTATAAGGATTTATCATCGAAGATCCGGAACCTTGGTAACGCATCTTCTCAAATAAATCGCCAACCACAAGATAATGGGAATCTTTCTTAAGTGGCAAAACCCCATCGTTCTTTAATAAGACGGCGGAGTCTAGGGCGATCCTTAAGGCCAATGAAGCGTGTTCTTCGAAATTGGCATCGCTTTTAACTTGGTTTTCGTGCTTCTTGACAAGTTTTAAAACATTGAGGACGGCTTTATCTAGGATTTCTTCGCTTAAGGAACCGTCTTTTACGGCATCGTAAATCCACTTGCGGCAGATCTCGGTATCGCCTGGCATTTCCAAATCCAAACCGGCTTTAAGCATTTCGACACGATCATGGGTCGCGCCCCAATCGGTCATGACCAAGCCTTTAAAGCCCCATTCTTGACGTAGGATATCGGTCAAAAGAGTTTTGTTTTGGCAACAATAAACACCGTTGATTTTGTTATAAGCGCACATCAAAGTGTCCGGTTTGGCTTTTTTAACGGCAATCTCGAATGGCTTTAGATATATTTCTCTTAAGGCTTTTTGATCGATTAAGGAATCTCCCATGAAGCGGAAATTTTCTTGATTATTCGTGGCAAAGTGTTTCATTGAGACGGAAACACCTTGGCTTTGAATACCCTCAATTATGGAGGAAGCCATCAAGCCCGCTAAAAGAGGATCTTCAGAGAAATATTCGAAGTTTCTTCCTCCTAGAGGATTCCTTTTGATATTGCTTCCGGGACCCAAAATGACCCCAATCCCATAATGATTGGCCTCTTCGCCCATGGCTTCGCCTTCTTCTTTAAGAAGTTCCTCGTTCCAAGAACAGGATGAAAGGCAGGCTGGCGGGAAACAGGTGGCAGGTTCACTAGGGTTAATTCCGTTATCGCCTCCGCCATTTTGGACACGCAAGCCATGCGGGCCATCGCTCATGCGGATGGATGGAATCGATAATCTAGGTACCGGATTCGAGTCCATCGAATCCGTGCCAGCAACAAGGGCTATCTTTTCTTCTAAAGATCACTCCTTTAACAAATCTTCAGGCTCTTTGGGCATCACACATCTAGACTTATAGAAACTACCAATATACCTATCTTGCAGAATTGTTCGTTTCTATTTATATTTGTATGGTAATCAATATGAAATTAGAAGACTTAACTTATGTTTGCAAAGTAATCGGCGATTTAGCTGGCATCCCAATTAGGATCTATAAAAAGAATAAACTAGTTTATTACTACTCCTTGGTGGAGTTAGTTAAGGATCCTATCATTCCTTTTGAGAAAGATATTTTAACCATCCAAGACCACATCGGTTATTTCATGACCCCTAGATTTTTCTGCTACGGGGTGGCTAATTCGAAAGACTTTAAGATTGTCTTAGGACCTGCCAACCAGTTGAGGATGAGCCAAAAAGATTTGAAAGAATTGGCCTTGGAATGCGACGTTAAGCAAGAAGATATCCCATCCTTTGTTTCTTCGATGGAATCTTTGGTTCCTCTTCCTTTGAATTCCATTTTGGGAATGCTTTGTTCAATTAATTTCATCCTTAATGGAGAAAAGTTAAGCTTATCCGATATAACCCTGCATGAAGAAAGTCAGAACGAAATATCAAGATTGTTGAAGAACGAGGAAGTTGATAACGCCGACCAAGATGAAATAATTCAGAATTCCGAGCAGGTCGTTCACAATACATTCGCCTTGGAAGAAAGAATCATGAACATCGTTTCGCATGGTTCTTTATCGTCTTTGAACGAATTGATTGAGAATGCCCCGTCCATTAGACCTGGCGTTTTGTCCACCGACGCCTTAAGGCAGGCCAAGAATACCTTTATTGTTACGACCACTTTGGCTTCTAGAGCCGCCATAAGGGGAGGATTGGATGCCAACGACGCCTTTTCGTTGTCGGATGCCTATATCCAAAAATGCGATTTGCTCACTTCGATAGACAAAATCACCGAACTTGAGTTTCATATGATCTATGACTACACCGAAAGGGTAGAAAAGATAAGAATTGGCAAGAATCCCGATAAATTCGTCCTCGATGTGTCGAATTATGTTCAAAAGCATTTAACCGAGCCAATCAGCATCGAATCAATGGCCAAAGAATTGTATTTTTCTAGGACCTATCTGGCTAGCAAATTCAAAGAAGAGACCGGGATGACTCTGACCACTTTCATATTGACCGCCAAGATCGAAGAAGCTAAGCGTCTTCTTAGATACACGGACAAAAGCATTACAAACATTGCTTTCTATTTAGGTTTTTCTTCTCAAAGCCATTTCTCCAACGTCTTCAGCAAATACGCCAAAACAACGCCTAATGAATATCGTTTACAACACAAACGTCATTAGTAGAGCCTAATCGATTAGTTTGCCTGATATTTGGCCATTTATAGGCAGATTATTCTCAAAATAGGCAGATTATTTGCCTATAAAACCTCAAAAAGTAGGCAAATTATCATCTTTCCTTTCGATTTCTTAAAAATCGATGAACAACTTTGAAACACCTAACTATAATTATGGACGTTAAGGAGACTTATATGAAAATCTTTAAAAAACTTGTCGCTGAAGCCATCGGAACCTTCGTTCTCGTCTTCGTCGCTTGCGGTGTTGCTGCCTTGACTGGTGGCGAGCTTGTCGCGACTTCCCTTGCCTTCGGCCTTGTCATCGTCGCGATGGCTTATTCTATCGGCAGAATCTCTGGCTGCCATATCAACCCAGCCGTTTCCCTCGGCTGCTTGCTCACCAAGAGAATGAGCGTTAAGGAATTCTTCCTTTATGTCATTGCCCAGATTGTTGGCGGATTCATTGGCGGAGTTGCCATCTTCGGCATTGCCAAAATGAGCGGACTCACCTTGGCCGGCGATGCTTGCAACTATGTCATCAATAGCCCAGACTTCAATGCCGGCAACGTCATCGGCTCTCTTCTCGTCGAAATCATCCTCACCTGCATCTTCGTCTACGTTATCTTGAACGTCACCGATGAAAAGAACGCTGGTGCGGGCAAAAAGGCTGGTCTCATCATTGGCTTGACCCTCACCTTGGTCCACTTGGTTGGTATCAAGCTCACCGGAACCTCGGTCAACCCAGCCAGAAGCTTAGCCACCGCTTTAGCGGCCGCTATCTTCAACGGAACCACCGATGCTTTGGCTCAGATTTGGGTCTTTATCGTCGGACCACTCTTAGGTGGTGCTCTTGCTGCTCTTATCTATAGCTTGCTTCACAAAGAAAAAGCTGCTGAATAATTAGAACAGATTGACTTAATTGGATGCTTTCGCGACTGGTGCGTGGCATCCTTTTTTATTCTTTATCTTCTTCGATTTCCTTAAGTTTCTTTGCAAGTCGTTGATTATTGATCAATAAATAGATAGCGATGGCCGTGACGATGATGATGCCAACAGTCATGGCAATAATGATCCTATTATTAGAAGAAAGACCTTTGCTAGCCTCAGCAGTCGTTTCTTCTAAAGTCTTTAATAAAGAAAAATCCATAGTTGTTCCTCCACTTACTTATAGAAAGAAAACTCATGGATTTACTTTTTTTATTTTGATGGGACTTCGACTACGACCATTTTCCCATTGCCTTCAATATGGCATCTTTGATTGGCAGGAAGGAAGAAACTATCGCCTTTCTTATATTCATAACCACCGATTCGTCCATTTCCCGAAATGATATGGATGGATTTAAAGGACGATGAATCGGCTACTATATCTTGATTGGCAATAGGATAAAGGCTGGTTCTAAAATAACGGCATTCGCCTAAGATGGGTTTTTTGAAGGTTACTGGCTGATATTTCTTGTAGTTAAGGACCTTAAGGGCCTTATCTAAATGAAGCTCTCGATAATTACCATTCTTATCGACTCTCTTATAGTCATATAGACGATAGGTGATATTGGAATTTTGTTGGATTTCGATAAGGGTAACGCCTTTGCCTATTGCGTGGACCGTTCCAGCTGGGATGAAATAAGATTCCCCTTTATGGACGGGGATGAAATTAAGAAGGTCTAAGATTGAGCCGTCGTCCACTTTGGAACGGACTTCTTCAGGAGTGGTATCTCTCATAAAGCCAAGATAGATACCTGCATCTTCTTCGGCCTCTAAGATATGCCACATCTCGGTTTTGCCTAGTTCGTGTTCAACTTTTAAGGCGAACTCATCATCTGGATGAACCTGAACAGATAAATCCTTATCGGCATCGATGAACTTAACAAGAACCGGGAAGATGTCGAATTTAGAAACGTTCGAACCTAAATCATCCTTACTTACGACATCCATCAAAGGAGTCCCGTTATCTAATACGCATGGGTGTTCTTTATAAAAAGACAATTCCCAGGTTTCGGAGATATTCTCTTCTTTGGACTCTTTGCCGTACGAAAAGAGCTTCTTTCCTCCCCATAGGGTGGTTATAACAGCAGGATATAGTCTTTCTAACTTCATATTTCAAAGTATAAACCATCTAAAAGTATCCGCCTATCTTTCCTTTGGAAATGAGGTGGTTTATCCTATTTGAGTAATATGTTACGCACCTTATCTATCAAGAACTTCGCCATCATCGCCGATATGAAAGTATCCTTCAACGATGGCTTCACCGTCCTAACCGGTCAGACCGGGGCGGGCAAATCCTTAATCATTGATTCCTTATCCCTCCTTTTAGGAGAAAGAGCGGCCACCGAGCTAATCCGTACCGGAGAAGAAAAAGCCACCGTTTTAGGGACCTTCGAGATTAATAAGGATAAATTTAGGTGGTTCTTTGATAAATATCAGATTGAGCCATCTTCCGAATTGATGGTTGAACGTTCCATTGGCCGTACCAGAAGCGTGGTCCGTATCAACGGAACCACCGTTCCTTTAAACACCCTCCAGGAAGTCGCCCCTTATCTTGCGGATATTCATGATCAATTCGATTTTTATAAGATTCTTAATCCCGAGAATTATCTATCCTTAATCGATTCTTTTGATAATGAGAAGATCCTTCCTTTGAAGAATAAATATCAATCCAACTATCTTTCTTATAAAGAAAAGAACGACGCCTACCTCAATCTCATTAAGGAAAGAGACAGAATCAAAGAGAACAAGGATTTCTACGAATATCAATATAAGGAACTTGACGGGGCTAATCTGATTAAGAACGAAGATAAGGACATCCAAGAAGAATTAGAAGCCCTTAAGAACTTCGATAAGATCTATTCCTTATCCGAAGAGGCTAAGAAGATCATCAATGGGGCTTCTCTAGATAATATCTATGACCTTATCGATATCATGAAGGATATCTCCAAGGTCTCCCCGTCATACAAAGAAACCGCGGAAGAATTAGAGAATAAGTATTACGAGATATCCGATATATGTCCGGAACTTAAAAAGGATTTCTCTCATTTGGAATTCGATCCGGACCATATGGAAG
>CAYPED010000031.1:0-1728 GCA_964409745.1 uncultured Staphylococcaceae bacterium
CTTCGAGAACGGAACCAAGCGTTCCTTTTTGCCTTTGCCGAAAATCCTAATCATACGGTTGGAATAATCGATTTGTTGAGGGGTGAAAGAGACCACTTCCGAAGCACGCATGCCAGAGGCGTACATAAGTTCCAAAATAGACTGGTCGCGGGTCTTTAATTCATCGGTTCTCTCATTATTTTTCTTCATGAGAGTATCGATTTGTTCTAAAGAAAGGGCACTTGGATACCTAACCGGATTCTTCGGCGAAGATACCAAGACGAAAGGATTGTTATCAGAATATTTCCTTTCCACCAAAAACCTGTAGAAGGCCCTTAAAGCGGACATCCTTCTTTGCAAGGTACGTTTGGAGATTCCCCTATCCAATTCATGGCTCATGAAGTCACGAATATCTTGCTTGCTGACCTGATCAAAAAGAACTTCTTTTTCGGAAATAAAAGAGAAAAAGACTTCAACGTCACGACGATAAGCATCCGTCGTTTTGTCGGAGTAATTTCTTTCTTTGGATAGATAGTCTAAGAATTCTCGTTCAGGCTTATTCATCGATCTGGCTCCAATACGATTCTATCGCATTCAAAGCTTTTTCGATTGTAATTTCTCGATGTTTCTTATCGCTTCCCGGGAAGAGGGCCCAGTTGGCATTCATCGGAGCGAAGTTGGAATTACAATGCAAGACATAATCAAGAAGGGCACCGATCACCGTTTCTTTAGGAACCGAGATGTGCTCTTGACCTCTGATTCGGCGGAGAGCTTCCACCGCGGCGATGATGCCAGTCGCAGCAGACTCAACATATCCTTCGACGCCAGACAATTGACCAGCGACGAAAACATTATTTTTGTTCTTCAAAGACAAGTCTTCGTTGAGACAATGAGGCGAGTCTAAGTAGGAATTTCTATGCATCAATCCGTAACGGATAAACTCCGCATTTTCTAATCCTGGGATTAGACGGAAGACGCGCTTTTGTTCTGGATAAGTCAAATTCGTTTGGAAACCGACAAGATTATAGTAATCACCGAGTTTCGTATCTTGTCTTAGCTGGGCTACCGCATATGGTTTTGGATGCTCGTCGGTGCCTAATCCAAAAGGTTTAAGCATGCCGTGTCTTAAGGTTTCCGGGCCACGAGCCGCCATGATTTCGATTGGCAGGCAACCTTCGAAATATTCGGTGTCGATGGAGTGAATATGGGCTCTTTCGGCCTTCATCAATTCATCGATAAAGCGATAGTATTCTTCCTTAGTAAATGGGCAGTTTAAATAAGCGTCATCATCTTGGGAGAAACGGGATTTGGCGTACACCTTCGTAAAATCGAAAGATGATTTGGCCAAAATCGGGGCAGACGCATCAAAGAAAGAGAGATGTTTGCTTTGACAAATTTCACCAAGTTTTTCATATAACACACCATCGGTTAATGGGCCTGTGGCCAAGATGGTTATTTCATCATCAAAATCGTTGATTTCTTCTCTGACCAAATGGAAGTTTGGAAACTTTAAAAGAATGTTGGTCATCGCCTCGGCAAAGAGGGTGCGGTCTACCGTTAAGGCATTCCCGCCAGGGATTGAAGAAACATCCGAGGCTTCCATCATAATGGAGCCCATTTTGCGCATTTCTTCTTTTAGAAGACCGCAGGCGTTCGACAGCTGGAAAGATTTAAGGGAATTAGAACAAACCAATTCACCTAAAAGTTCGGTTTCATGCGCCTTGTCATCGTAATTTGGACGGCGTTCAT